>JACDAS010000104.1 GCA_013695295.1 Actinomycetota bacterium
CCCCCGAGATGCGCAGCCCGCCGCGGTTGATCGCCGCCACGTGCGCCGAGTCGAGGTCGAAGGCCCAGACCTCGACGTCGGCGAGCTGCGCGAGGTGGGCGGCGAAGAGGGAGCCCACGGCTCCGCAGCCGACGATGCAGACCCTCACCAGCCGCTCTCCCGCGCCTTCACGAGCTGCAGGAGGGCGGTGTGCAGCGGCACAGGCACGCCGTGTCGCCCCGCCTCCCGGACGAGCGCGCCCGTGATGAACTCGATCTCGGTCGGACGGCGCGAGCGGACGTCCTCGAGCATCGAGGGAACGTGCGCGTAGGCGCCCTCGGCGGCTGCGGTCTGGCCGCGACGGACGGCGTGGACGTTCATCTCCCAGGGATCCTCGTGCAGCTCGACACCGGCTGCGGCGGCGACCCGCTTTCCCTCCTCGACGAGGCCGCCGACGAGGTGTCCGAGGTCGCTCGAGCGCGCGAGCTCCGCGAACTGGCCGACGTGGGGGAGGTCAGTGAGCGCGGCGACGGGGTTGACCGCCGCGTTGAAGATGAGCTTCGACCACTGTGCCGGCCGCAGGTCGGCGAACGCGCGCGCCCGCAACCCTCCTCGCTCGAGGAGAGCCCGAGCCTCGTCCACCCGCTCGAACGGGAGCTCGCTCGCATACGGGCCCATCCAGGTCTCCGTGTCGAGCTCGTACTCGACATGGGTGTCGCCGTGGCGGACGCCGCTCATGAAGGTGACCGCCGAGATCAGCGGCCAGGGGCCGTGGGCGCGCACGATCTCCTCCGCCCCGAGGCCGTTCTGAATCGTCATCACGGTCGCCCCGGGCGACCGGCCCGCGAGCCGCGCCGCGGCCGCCTCCAGGTCGGTCGCCTTGGTCGCCACGATGCCGAGGTCGAAGTCGGGCAGCCGCGCGGGGTCGGCAGTCGCTCGGACACTGGCGAGGAACTCGTGCTTCCCGGAGACGCGCAGGCCCTCGGCCTCGAGGGCGAGGGCGTGCTCGGTTCGTCGGACGAGCACGCTGACCTCGCAGATGCGCGCGAGATGGGCCGCATAGAGGCTGCCGATCACGCCGGCCCCGACGACGCAGACCCGGGTGCTCAAAGCAGGTGCCGGTTTCGCTCGAGCGCCGAGAGGACGGCCTCGATGTCCGACGCGTCGTTGTAGCAGTGAGCGGAGACGCGCAGGTTGCCGTCGCGCGAGGAGGTGACGATCCGCTCCGCGGCCAGGGCCGAGACGAGCGCCTGGACGTCGCTCGAGGCAACGCAGACGAGCGCGCCGCGATCCTCCGCGACGCGAGGGCTCGCGACCCGCCCGCCGAGCGCCTCGACGCCCTCGATCAGCTGCTCGTTGAGACCGTTCACGTGCTCGCGAGTCTCGGCGATCCCGATCTCCTCCATCAGCTCGATCCCGGCGATGCCCGCGTAGATCGAGGGGATCGGCGGCGTCCCCGACTCGAACCGCCGCGCGGTGGGCGCGGGGGAGTAGTCGTGGATGTCCATCGCGAAGATGTCGCGGTCGGCGAACCAGCCCGTCTGCGTCGGCAGGAGCCCTTGGACGAGGTCTCGACGGCAGTAGAGGAAGCCGAGCCCCGCCGAGCCGAGCAGGTACTTGAGGACCCCGGCGCCGAGGAAGTCGACCTCGAGCGCGCGCACGTCGACCGGGTAGCTGCCGACCGCCTGGTAGGCGTCGAGGAGGACGAGCGCACCCCGCTCGTGCGCGAGCCGCGTGACCCCCTCGACGTCGATCCGGGCGCCGTTCCGGTAGCAGACGGCGGTGATCGAGACGATCGCCGTCCGCTCGTCGATCGCGGCGTCGAAGGCCTCGAGCGGGATCTCGCCGCCGGTCTCGGCCACGTGCCGGACCTCGGCCCCCCGGGTCTCCTGGGCGTGCCAGATCTGGCCGACCGTCGGGAACTCGAAGTCGCTGACGACCACCTTCGGGCGGCCGCCGTCGAAGCGCAGCGCGCTCGCGAGCGCGCTCACCCCGGGCGACTCGGAGGTCGTGACGGCGACCTCGTCCGGCTCGGCGCCGATCAGCCGGGCGAAGGCGGCTCTCGCGGCCTCGGCGCGGTCGACCCAGTACTCCCAGGGCGCGCCGTGCTCGTCCCAGTCGTGCAGGTAGGCCTCGTAGGCTCCCCGGACCGAGTCCGAGAGCGCGCCCTGCGAGCAGCTGTTGACGTAGACGAGCCGCTCGAAGATCGGAAAGCGGTGGCGGCAGCGCGCCGGCAGCGCATCGAGGTCAACGGCCAAGGTAGGCCTTCCGGAGATCCTCGTGAGCGAGCAGCTTCGACGCCTCGTCGGCGAGGACGACCCGCCCGGTCTGGAGCACGTAGCCGCGGTCGGCGATCGAGAGCGACACGTTCGCGTTCTGCTCCACCACCAGGATCGCGACGCCGGCCGCGTGCACCTGGGCGATGATCTCGAAGTTCCGCTCGACGAGGATCGGCGCCAGGCCCATCGAGGGCTCGTCCATCAGCATCAGCTTCGGCCTGGACATCAGCGCGCGGCCCATCGCCACCATCTGCTGCTCGCCGCCCGAGAGCGTCCCGGCGAGCTGGGAGCGGCGCTCGTAGAGGAGGGGGAAGAGCTCGTAGACCCGCTCGTAGTCCTCCTTCTCGCCGCCACCGCGCAGGTAGGCGCCGAGGCGGAGGTTGTCGAGCACCGACAGCGGTGCGAACAGGCGCCGGTTCTCGGGCACGATCGCCAGGCCGCGTGCGATCCGGTAGCTCGTCGGCCGGGTCGTCACGTCCTCCCCGGCGATGCGGACGGCGCCCGCGCGGGGCCGGACGAGGCCGAGGATCGTCTTCAGCGTCGTCGACTTGCCCGAGGCGTTGCCGCCGAGCAGGCAGACGAGCTCCCCCTCGCGCACGTTCAGGCTCACCCCCTGGAGGATGTGGATCTGGCCGTAGAAGGTGTCGATCCCCTCCAGCTCCAGCAGGGGCGCGCCGGCCGGCTCGGCGGTCACTTCGTCTCCGCCGTGCGGAGGCCGAGGTAGGCCTCGACGACCCGCCCGTCGGTCGCGACCTGCTCGAACGACCCCTCCGCGATCTTGATCCCATGGTCGAGCGCGACCACCCGGTCGGAGATGCCCTCGACGACGTGCATGTCGTGCTCGATCACGAGGATCGTGTAGCCGCCCTCGTCGCGCAGCCTCGCGATCAGCTCCGACATCTCGTGTGTCTCGACCGGGTTCATGCCCGCCGCCGGCTCGTCGAGGAGCAGGATCCGCGGCTTCGCCGCCGTCGCCCGGGCGATCTCGAGCCGGCGACGGTTTGCATAGGACAGGCTGTAGGCGGGCTGGTCCCAGCGGTAGCCCATCAGTCGCTGTCCGAAGAAGGCGAGCTTCTCCTCGGCGAGGGCCTGGATCGCGCGCTCCTCGCGCCTCGCCGCGGGCGTGCGGAGGATCGACTGGAACACGTTCGCGCGCGTGTGGCCGTAGGCGGCGGCCATGACGTTCTCCTTCACGGTCATGTTCAGGAACAGGCGGAGCGTCTGGAAGGTCCGGGCGACGCCGAGCGTCGAGATCCGGTGCGGAGCGAGCCCAGCGATGCTCTGTCCGTCCAGTAGCAGGTCGCCCGCGTCCGGCGGGTAGACGCCGGTGACCAGGTTGAAGACGGTCGTCTTGCCCGCCCCGTTCGGGCCGATCACGCTCACGACCTCGCCCTCGTTGACGACCAGGTTGAGCCGGTCGATCACGGTGAGCCCGCCGAAGCGCTTCGAGACCCCGCGGAGCTCCAGCAGCACCTTGCTCGTCACACGATCTCCACCCTGGAGCTGCCGAGGAGGCCCTGGGGCCGGGCGGCCATCAGGACGATCAGCAGCGCGCCGAGGACGAGGAAGCGCGTCGCCGCCTGGGCCTCCACCGTGGCGATCAGCCGGTTCTCCCAGACGAAGGCGGCGAGGTAGATCGTCGGCACGAGCGCGACCGTCCGCCAGACGCCCCGGACGAGGGTCAGGCCGAGCACTGCGAGCAGCAGGATCACGAAGGCGTAGTTGCCGATCTCGAGCGCGGAGTGGGAGGGGTGGATCAGCCAGCTTTGGATCGCGCGCCCGATCGCGTCGCCGCCCGCCGGCTCGCCCTTCGTCCCGGCGGGCCAGGTCGCGGCGACGATCGCGTGCATCGCGTAGCCGAAACCCACGAGGCCTCCGAGCACGGCCACGAGCTTCGGCCACGGACGCACCTTCGCCACGAGCGTGATCAGGATCGCGAAGAGGAAGAGCCAACGGGCCTGGTTCGCGTCGCGAAGCACCTCGAGCGAGACGTTGACGACGATCGCGCCGAGGATGGCGCCGCTCAGGCTGCCGACGCCGCCGAGGATCAGCATCGCGTAGACGGTGATCAGGAGCGGGACGTCGTAGTTGTCGGGAAAGACGCCGGCGGAGAGCGCCGACTGGATCGAGCCGGTCAGGCCGGCGATGCCCGCGCCGAAGGCGAAGGCGAGCAGCTTCAGGCGATTCACGGGCATCCCCATCAGCTGCGCCGCGAGCGGGTCCTCGCGGACGGCCTGCCACGCTCGCCCGGTCCGCGAGCGGACGGCGAGGTAGAGGATCGCCGTGACGATCGACGCCGCGACGAGCGCGAGGTAGAAGTAGCCGCGCTCGGAGTCGATCTCGAGGCCGAAGATCGTGAACGGGTCGAGCCCCGGAATCCCGTTCGGACCGCCCGTCAGATCCGTCGAGCCGCCGAAGCCGAGGAAGCTGACGTCGTTCCCGTTCGTGGTGATGACGACGAATGCCTGCAGGAAGAAGAGCGTCACGATCGCGAGGTAGTCGCCGAGCAGGCGCCAGGAGCTGAGCCCCAGGAGGAGCCCAACGATCGCCGTCGCCACGACGATCACGGGCACCGACGCCTCGGCGGGCCAGTGCAGCCCGTAGTGGTCCGAGGAGAGGATGGCGTACGCGTAGGCGCCGAAGCCGAAGAAGGCGACGTAGCCGAGGTCGAGCAGCCCGGCCAGGCCGACGACGACGTTCAGCCCGATCGCGAGCAGCGCGAAGATCAGCGTGTCGAAGCCGACGCGGAGCACGTACTGGTCGCTCGTCAACACGGGCACGAGCGCGGCAGCCGCGACGAAGATCGCCAGGCGGGCCGGGTCCGGCACCCGGTCGACGAGCCGGCGGAGCAGCCCGAACGCTCCCGCGTGACCCGACGTGCGGCCGGCGGCGCTCGCGACCCACTCGTCGACGCCGATGCGCGTGCTCTCGGGGGGTCTCGGCTCCATCAGACCTTCTTGATGTCCGCCTTCCCGAGCAGTCCCGTCGGCCGCACGAGCATGACCGTGATCAGGATCGCGAAGACGATCAGGTCGGAGAACGTCGAGGAGACGTACGCGGTCGAGAAGGCCTCGGCGAGGCCGATGATCAGGCCGCCGAGCATCGCCCCCGGGATGCTGCCGATGCCGCCGACGACGGCGGCGGTGAAGCCCTTGAGGCCGGCGATGAAGCCCATGAAGTGGTAGACGCGCTGGAAGACGAGGCCGACCATCACCCCCGCCGCCCCTGCAAGCGCGGAGCCGATGAAGAACGTCACGACGATCACGCGGTCGACGTTGATCCCCATCATCGCCGCCGCCTCCCGGTCGTAGGCCGTCGCCCGCATCGCCTTGCCGAGCTGCGTCCGCCCGACGAAGAACGTCAGCGCGACCATCAGCGCGAGCGTCGAGCAGATGACGAGGATCCGGAGCGGCGAGATCTGCAGGGCGCCGGCGTTGAGCGGCAGAAACAGGCTGCCCCCTTCCAGCTCGTAGCTCTCGTAGGAGCGGAAATTCGGCGAGAAGAGCAGGAGCGCGGCGTTCTGGAGGAAGAACGAGACCCCGAGCGCCGAGATCAGCGGCGCGATCCTCGGCGCGTTCCGCAGCGGGCGGTAGGCGAACCGCTCGATCGCGACGCCGAGGAGGCCCGAGCCGAGCATCGCCGCGCCGAACATGCAGACGATCAGGAGCGGCACGGGCACGCTCGGGTCGATCGCGCCACCGAAGACGGTCAGCACGCCGTAGCCGATGAAGGCGCCGATCATGTAGACGTCGCCGTGCGCGAAGTTGAGCAGCTTCAA
>JACDAS010000199.1 GCA_013695295.1 Actinomycetota bacterium
GGGCGACATGCACGACGACTTGACCCAGTTGTTGTCCTTGTTCACGACGATCGAGATGCCGTCGTTCGCGATCGTGAAGGCGACCCACTTGACGCCTTTCGCGGCGCACTTCTGGGCCTCCGAGAGCCTCATCGGCCGCGACGCATCGGACAGGTCCGTCTCGTCGTTGCAGAACCGCTGGAACCCGCCGCCGGTGCCGGAGATCCCGACCGTGACCTGCACGCCGTTCTCCTTCTTCTGGAACAGCTCGGCCGCCGCTGACGTGTAGGGGCCCACCGTGCTCGAGCCGTCGGCCGTGATCCGGCCCTTCAGCTTCTGCCCGCCGGCGACGGCGACCGCCGAACCGCCGACAGCGACAAGGGCGGCAGCGACGATCGCAATCACGAGTGATCGCTTCGAAGCTCGGTTCATCTTCTCCATCTCCTTGGCTAGGTTGAGCCGAGTGTCGGGTCGACCCCGCCGCCCGTGGGCTGAGAGTTGGAGAACGAGTGGAGACGAAGTGGTTGCGGCGGCCAGGCAGGCGCCCGAATCAGAAGGCGCCGACGATGGGCCAGTAGAGGGCGGCGGCCACGAGGCCCGCGGCCGGAATCGTCAGGATCCACGCGACGACGATGTTGCCCGCGACGCCCCAGCGCACCGCCGACAGCCGACGCGTGGCGCCAGCCCCCAGGACGGCGCCCGAGATCGTATGCGTCGTCGACAGCGGGTATCCGAACTTCGTTCCCAGGTAGATGGTCACGCTGGCGGAGGCCTGGGCCGCGAAGCCCGCGGCCGGCTCCATCTTGTAGAGCCGCTGGCCAAGCGTCCGCATGATCCGCCAGCCGCCCGTGTAGGTGCCTGCCGCGATCGCCCCACCGGCGGCCAGCTTCACCCAGAAGGGAATGTAGAACTCGTCGATCGACCCATGCGCGAAGAGGGCGAGCGCGATCACGCCCATCGTCTTCTGCGCGTCGTTCGCGCCGTGGGTGAAGGCCATGAAGGTGCCGGTGGCGAGCTGGCCGATGCGGAAGGTGCGGTTTCCGGCACCGGGTGTGATCCACGTGCCGACGGTCCAGTAGATCGTCACTAATAAGGCGAAGGCCGCGGCAAACGCCAGCGTCGGGGCGAGTAGGGCCGGAATCGCCACCTTGTGCGCGAGCCCGTGCCACTCGACGCCGCCCGTGCCCGACTGCGCGAGCGCGGCACCGATCAGCCCGCCGAAGAGCGCGTGCGACGAGCTCGAGGGGAGGCCGAACCACCACGTGAGCAGGTTCCAGGCGATTGCGCCGATCAGGGCAGCGAGGATCGTGTGCGTCGTTGCGAGGCCAGAGTCGATGATCCCCTTGCCGACGGTCTTGGCCACCGCCGTCGTCACGAATGCGCCCGCGAGGTTCGCGGCGGCGGCCACAGCGACCGCCAGCCGGGGTGAGAGCGCGCGCGTCGAGACCGACGTGGCAACTGCGTTCGCCGTGTCATGAAAGCCGTTCGTGAAGTCGAAGCCGAGCGCGACCGCGATCACGACGACGAGGAGGACGTCCTCCATCGCTCAGCGCTGCCGGCTGCTCACCGGTTCTTGACGAGGATCGCCTCGAGCACGTCGGCGGCGTTCTCGCAGGCGTCGACCGCCTCCTCGAGCCGCTCATGGATGTCCTTCCAGCGGATGATCGAGATGGGGTCCTCCTCGGTGCGGAACAGCTCGGCGATGCCGTCCCGCACGAGGCGGTCACCTTCGTCCTCGAGCTCGCGCAGCGCCTCGAGCTCGCTGTCCGAGTCCTTGAACCCGTCCACGTGGTGAACGGCCTCGTCCAGCTTGATCGTCGCGCGCAGGATCACGTCGGCCTGCGCCTTCGCGTGCGGCGGAACCGTGCGTACTCCGTAGGAGGCGAGGTTGTCGGCCGCTTCGTCGACGTTGTCGCAGATGTCGTCGAGCGCCGCCGCGAGCCGATAGATGTCGTCCCGGTCGAACGGTGTTACGAAGGTGCGATTGAGCAGCCGGACGACCTCATGCGTGTGCCGGTCGCCGGTGTGCTCTCGCTCCTTGATCCGCGCGATCAGCTCCCCGCCCTCTGCCGGGAAGCGGTCGAGCAGCTCAACGAGCAGGCGGGCGATGTCGACGGCATTCGCCGAGGCGCCGGCGAGGAGCTGGAAGAACTCGCGATTTTGCGGGATCAGACGGAGTCGCACGGGCCGGTCACCTCCTGGGTCGCGCGGTACCGTAAACCGGCGCGTCGGCTGGTGCGCCGTCAGCCGGCTCGACGACCGGCGACCGGGAGTGCGCACCGCACCGTCAGGCCGCCGCCCGGCGTCGGCGCAGCCTCGACGCTGCCGCCGCCCGCCCCGATGACGTGTTTGACGATGGCCAGCCCTAGGCCGGTCCCGCGCGAGGCGCGGGCCGCGTCGGAACGGTAGAAGCGCTCGAACAGCCGCGGCAGGTCGCCCGGGGCGACTCCTGCTCCGTCGTCGGCCCCTTCGAGCACTGCGGCGCCCGCCTCCTCGCGTCCGGCGAGCGTGAAGGTCGAACCAGGTCCCGCATAGCGGATCGCGTTCTCCGCCAGGTTCTTCGCCACGACTTCGAGCATCCGGTGGCGGATGGGCAGCTCGAAGGAGGCCGGGCAGGCGACGCGCAGGGTCACGCCGGCCCGGGTCGCACGCTCATCAAGCTCTTCCGTCACCCGCTCGAGCACCGGCAGCGCGCGCGTTGAGCCCAGCGAGACTACCTCGCGACCCCCCTCGAGCTCGCTCAGGAAGAGGACGTCGTCGATGAGCTCGCCGATCTGCTCGATCTCGACCCGCGCGCGCTCGATCAGCTCGGCCGCGTCGGAGCCCGGTAGCAGCGCCGTCTCGAGGAGCGCTAGCAGTCGGGCCAGCGGCGTCCGCAGCTCGTGCGAGACGGCGGCGGTGAAGCCCGCCCGGAGCTCTTCATAGGCGGCGAGGTCGCCGGCGCGGCCGAGGTAGAGGAGGGTCTCGCGCCGTCCACCGATCTCGTAGGCCACCTCGAGCGGGGCCCGGTCGCCTTCCGTCGGGACGTGGTCCGGGAAAGGTGCGCCCTCGAGGAGCCCCTCCACCGACTCACGGGCTCGCCGGCTTGCGGACACGACCCGGCGCGAGTCGTCGAGGACGACGACGATCTCGCGGCTCTCCTCAATCAACAACCGCCCGCGAAGCGCGTCGCGCGCCTCGGCACCGTCCGGCTCGGCTCTCTGCGGCCCGCGGCGGAACAGCGGCTTCACCCTGTCTATCGTAGGTGCCGATGGCGAAGGTCCTGATCGTCGAGGACGACGAGGTGATCGCCCAGGGCATGGCTCGGTATCTCGAGGCGGCGGGCTTCGACACGGTCGCAGTCGGCCGGGGCGATCTCGGGCTGGCCCGGCTCCGCTTCGAGCGGGCGGACGTCTGCGTGCTCGACCTGATGCTGCCGGAGGTCGACGGGTGGAGGCTGATCGAGACGGCGCGCTCCGAGGGGATCGGGACGCCGATCGTCGTCGTGAGTGCCCGGGGCACCGAGCACGACCGCGTCCACGCGCTCGAGATCGGCGCCGACGACTACCTCGTCAAGCCCTTCTCGATGAAGGAGCTGGTCGCGCGCGTCTCGGCGGCGGCGCGCCGGGGGGCGCGCGTCGCGGAGGCCCCACGCGGCGAGGCGATCGAGCTCGAGGAGCTCCGCATCGATCCCAGGGAGGTGCAGGCCTACGTCGACGGCCGCAGCGCCGAGCTGACTCCGACCGAGTTCAAGCTCCTCTACGCGCTCGCGCTCGACCGGGGCCGCGTCGCAACTCGCGACGAGCTGCTCCAGAAGATCTGGGGCCGCCGCGCCGGGCACCGGGACCGCACCGTCGACGTCTTCGTCCGCCGCCTGCGCACGAAGATCGACCGGCTCGCCTCCCGGCACACCTTCGTCCAGACCCGGTACGGAATCGGCTACAAGCTGGAGGCCGTGCCCAAGGAGTAGGGAGGATTTCGTGGCGGCACCGGGCGCGAAGCGCGGAGCGTGCATCTCGCCTCTGGGCCGGATAAGCTGGCCCATTCGCAGTACTCGCCGGGGAAGGAGACCTCGCATGACTCGCCGCCGCCACCCCCTTGCCGTCACAGCCGCAGCGACCGGCGCGATCCTTGTGTTCGCAGCGGGCGCAACGGGTGCACCCCACCCCAACTCAGCGCCGATCACGATCGTCGACAGCAACAGTCCGCCCACGGCCGGCTCCCCGTACCCGTCCACCGTGACCGTGACGACGGAGACGATGGTGATCAACAAGGCCACCGTGACGATCACGAACTACAACCACACGGTCGCCGACGACACCGACGTCCTCCTGGTGACGCCGACGGGCGACAAGGTCATGCTGATGTCGGACGCCGGGGGCTTGAACGGCGCGACG
>JACDAS010000213.1 GCA_013695295.1 Actinomycetota bacterium
GCGTGGCGGTGCGGCCTTCGGGGCGACGCTCGCCGCCGGCGTGCTGCCCTTCCTGATCGCGAGCCCCGGCGCGCTCTGGGCCGACACCGTCCGTTACGGGGCCTCCACCTACAGGATCGTCGGCTACGGACTCGCCCACCTGCTGCTCGAGGCGGGCGCGATCGACGACGCCTTCGGGCCGTACCCCTTCGCGTGGCTCGCCTTGCTCGTGTGGGCTCCCGCGACGGGCTGGCTCCTCTGGCGGCAGGCGCGCTCGCCCGCGCTCTGGACGGGGGCACTCGGCTTCACCGTCTCGATCTTCCTGCTCCTCTTCATCGGCCGTGTCTTCCAGACCTCGTACCTCGTCTGGCCGCTCGCCGGGATCGCGCTCAGCGCGTTGATCGCGGCGGGGGAGCGGCCGGCCGAGCGCCCCGGCGAGACCTAACGGCGCGGTCGACGACCACGGCCACGCGGTCCGCATGGCCGTTCACTCGGACGACGAGCGCGAATCGCCCGGCCGTCCGGGCACGCAGGACGAGGCGGGGGCCGCGGGCCCGACCCGAGCGGCCGGCGAAGCTCCACCGGTACCCGGCCGCATCGGTCGCGACCCGAACCGCGAAGGTGCGCCCGGCACGCGTCCGCACTGCGTCTTCCGAGATCTCCACGTATCGAATCGTGACCGATCCCGCGGGCACCCTGGGTGTCCGATTCCCGGCCAGGTCGACCCCGACCAGGCGGAGCCGGTAGGTGCCCGCAGCCAGCGAGCGCCCGTCGATCCGCCCGTACCACTGGAGCTGGCCGAGTGGCTTCTCCCGCGCGCGGCCGCGCACCCGGCGGACGCCGTTCACGAGCAGCAGCGCCCGGCCGGGCTCGCTCAGGCGGTAGCGCAGCGCGATACCGTCCCGGCGGCCGTCTCCGTCTGGCGAGAAGCTCCGAGGCGCGACCCCGAGCGGCTCGATCCCCGGCGTCGTCGTGTCGACCCGCATCCGGTTCTCGAGCACGATCGTCCGCTCACGGTCGTCGAACTTCACCCGTGGGCTGTAGGCGCCCTCGGGCACGACGCGGCCCGAGGTGTCGCGCCCGTCCCAGGAGACGCGCACCCGCCCCGGCTGGAAGCGCTGCCCGGCGACGAGCGTCCGCGCGACGTCACCCCGCGAGTCGACGACGGCGATCGTCAGGCGGTCTCGCCGACGCAGGCGAAAGCCGATCTCGGCCCGCTCCGTGGGGCACGCACACACGGGCGAGAAGAGCTGCGTCACACGAGGGCCCTCGATCGGGCTCCGCTCGAGCTTCAGCCGCTCGGCGATCGCGAAGGAGGCGACGGTGCCGCCGAGCAGCGCAACGACGAGCGCGACTCTCCCGAGCCGCACTAGCTGGCTGATCGCTCGAGCCCGCGTACCAGCACGAACGGCTCGGCGTACTCGCAGCCTGCGGTCGACCCGTGGAGCTCGGCGTGGGCGCGCAGGGCGCGCTCGCTGCGCGGGTGCGGGTAGGGCCGGCTCTCCGTGAGGTAGCAGGCGAAGGCGCGCAGCTTGCGCTCGAGCGTCTCCGAGACGTCCACGAACCAGTTGGGGCGGAACGCGCCGAGCGGTGCAAACGTCCACTCGGTGCTCGAGGTCGGAGCGTAGGTCAGGAGGCGCTCGACGGGCTGCCCCGGGTTCGGGCGGGTCGCGACCGAGACCGAGTCGTAGAGTGCCCGGTGATCCCGGTTGACGTCCGGGTGAACCGTGTAGACGATCGCCGGCCCGAAGTCTCGGAGCTGCTCCTCGACGATCCGGTTCACCTCCACGTGCGGCACCGAGTCGAGCCGCATGTCGGGCAGATCGAGATGGACGAAGTCCGAGACCCCGAGCTCGCCGGCGGCCCGGACTGCCTCCTCGTTCTTTCGGAGCCGGAGCGCCTCGTCGCCCGGGTACTGCGTCGAGCTGCCGTCGGTCACACAGACGACTCGCACCTCGTCGCCGCGGCGCGTCGTGTGCACGGCGATCGTTCCGCCCATGCCGAGCACCTCGTCGTCGGGGTGCGCGGCGAAGACGAGGACGCGACTCATCCGAGCCTCGAGCCCACCGCGAGCACTGCAGCCGGCTCGACCTCCTCGAGGAGGAGGGCCCCCTCGCCGCACGCGACCACCGCTCCCTCCGGCCGCTCCTCGACGACGGTGCCGGCGGGGCCGCTACCCTCCACCGCCCTGGCGCTCCAGACGACGAGCTTCTCGTCGCCGAGGTAGGTGAAGGCGCCGGGGTAGGGTCGCGTCTGCGCGCGCACCCAGTCGTAGAGGTATGGCGCTCGCGTGTCCCAGTCGATGATCCCGTCCGCGGGCGTACGCCTCGGCCATGCGCTCGCGCGCCGCGGATCCTGCGGGAGCCTCGCGGCGGTGCCGTCGATCAGGCGCGGGACGTGCTCGGCGATCAGCTCGACGTGCGCGCGGGAGAGCTTCGCGTAGAGAGTCGTCGCGGTCTCGTCCGGCTCGATCGGCACCGCCACCTGGCCGACGATCGCGCCCGAGTCGGCCGTCTCGTCGAGGATCTCGAAGAGGGTCACGCCCGTCCGTGCCAGGCCGCTCAGGAGCGCCCACGGGATCGGCGCCCGGCCCCGGTGGCGCGGCAGCAGGGTCGGGTGCATCCCGAACACCCCGGCGGGAGCGAGCGAGAGGAGCTCTCCCCGCAGGAGCTGCGACCAGCCGACGACGAAGACCAGCTCGGGACGCTCCTCCCGCAGGGCGGCGATCGCCGCCGGGTCGTTGACGTCCCCCGTCTCGATCAGCCGGGCTCCGTGCCGACCGGCGACCGCGGCGAACGAGCACTGCCCGGCCCGGTTCGGGTCGAGGGGGCCGGGCAGGGTGACGACGGCGACGATCTCCGCACCGGCCTGCGCGCTCGCCTCGAGGCAGTCGCGACCGATCACGTCGAAGCTGACCCAGGCGGCGCGCACGGGCTACCGGATCGCGCGGAGGAGCTTCCGCGCAGCCCGTGAGGCGGGCTGCGGGATCAGCTTTCGGGCCCGGTAGCCGACCTCGAAGCCCCGCTTCAGGAGCAGGCTGTAGCGCGCCCGGGCCCGATCGCCCGCCGTGTT
>JACDAS010000216.1 GCA_013695295.1 Actinomycetota bacterium
GCCCCGTTGTCGGGATTGATCGAGACCACCGCCGCCGCAGGGTCAGTGCGCTCGTAGAGGGTGTCGGTGATCGCCTGGCGGGCGTACTTCTGGAACGCCGGATCGATCGTCGTGTAGACGCGTAGACCGCCCGAGCGAACGGTCTCTGCACCGTACTGGGCGAGCAGCTCGTCGCGGACGTAGCTGAAGAAGTAGGGCTCGCGGATCTGCGTATAGAGACGGCCGGCCTTCAGCCCGAGGTCGCGCCGGGCGATCGCCCGCTCGAGCTGGCCGCGCGTGATCGTGCGGTTCTTCAGCATCGCGCGGAGGACCGCGTCGCGCCGGGCGAGCGCCGCCGGGCGGTTGTTGAACGGATCGAAGCGGGAGGGCGCCTGCGGCAGCCCCGCGAGCAACGCCGACTCGAGCAGGGTCAACTCGCGCGCGTGCTTCGAGAAGTACGTCTGCGCCGCCGCCTCGATGCCGTAGGCGTGGTTGCCGTAGTAGACCTGGTTCATGTAGGCGGTCAGGACGCGCCGCTTCGACCAGCGCCGATCGAGTTTGATCGCGAAGCATGCCTCCTTGACCTTCCTGTCGAGCGTGCGCTCGCGCGAGACGTTCCAGAGGTTCCGCACGAGCTGCTGCGTGATCGTCGACCCGCCCTCGACCGTCTCGCCCGCCTCGGCGTTCTTCCAGAGTGCGCGGACGATCCCCTCGTAGTCGATGCCGCCGTGCTGCCAGAAGCGCCGGTCCTCGATCGCGACCGTCGCCTTCCTGAACCAGGGGCTGACGCGGAGGAAGGGCACTGGCTGGCGGTTCCGCTCGGCGGGAATCGCGCCAAGGAGCGTCCCGTCGGCAGCGTAGATGAAGGAGTTCTGGCCGATCGCGACCGGTTGCAGGGAGGACAGGCTGCAGTTGGAGAACGCCGATGCAGCACCGAATCCCGCGACCGCCAGCGATGCTGGGATCGCGATCGCGACGACCGCGAGGGCGATCAGGACCAGCACCCGCCGGCGGCGCTTGGACTGGTGCCGCCGCCGGTTGCGGCGCCGGCGGCGCTGCGGTGAGAAGTCGCGGGTGGGTGGGCTCACGCGTAGATCCCGGCCTCACGCAGGCGCCCGTGGGCCCGGACACGCAGGTCGCTCTCCAGCCGCTGGGCGGAGAGCTCGTCGGCCGCCCAGGCCCGGAGGGTTACCGTCGCCTCGCCGTCGAGGGCGCTCACGAAGACCTCCGCATCGCGCTCGGCGGCGGTCTCGTCGCGGAGCGCGTCGACGACGGCCCGGAGATCGTGTTCGAGAGGAATCTGCACGGTGACCTCTGCCAGCTTGTCGCTGCTGACGATGGTGGAGTTACGGATCGTATCCGAGGCGAGTTTCTCGTTCGGGATCACGAGGCGCGAGTTGTCGGAGGCGCGGATGAACGTGTACGTGAGGGCGATCTCCTCCACGACTCCTTGTACGCCGTCGATCTCGACTCTGTCACCGAGGCGCAGCGGCTGGGTGAACGCGATCAGCAGCCCCGCGACGAAGTTCCCGATCGTGCGCTGTGACGCGAAGCCGATCACGAGCCCGAGCACCGCCGACGAGGCCAGGATCCCGCCCGCGACCGCGCGCACCTGCGGGATTACGAGCAGGCCAGAGAGCAGACCGATCGCGACGATCGCTGTCATCACACCCCGCCTCACGACGCGGTAGCGGGTCGCCACCTCGGGCGGCAGGTCGCGCCGGGCGATCCGCCGGTCGATCAGCTTCGCCGCGAGGAGCGCGATCAGGAGCACCCCGCCGGCGACCGAGAGCCGTTCCCACGAAGGCATGGGCGCGTATTCGACGGCGGCCGGCGGGCTCCTCAGAGGCTCTGGCCAAGGGGAGGGCGAGACGGCGCGCGATTACTATCCCCTGCGTCGTGAACGCCGTTCAACGCGTGCGTGGACGCCGTGCGGCTCGCGGCGAGCTTCGCTTCGTCGGGGCGCCGAACCCGGTGCCGGAGCTCTTCCTCTGGAGCCGCGCGGCGATCTGGGCCGCGGCGCTCTTCGCCCTGTACGCCTTCGAGCCGAGTCGCCACCCCGAGGCGGCCCGCTGGGACGACCCCTCCGTGACGCGCGACCTCGGCTCCGCGATCGACGTTTGGGCCCGCTGGGACAGCGTCTTCTTCCTGCGGATCGCCGAGCACGGCTACGACGCGGCCTCGGCGGCCTTCTACCCCCTCTATCCCCTGCTGGTGGGTGGTCTCGGGCGCGTGCTTCTCGGCCACTTCGTGCTGGCGGGAGTCGTCGTCTCGCTCGCCGCCTCGCTCGCGGCGCTCCTGCTGCTCCATCGGGTCGCGGAGGAGCGGCTCGGCGCCGACGGGGCCCGGCGCGCAGCGCTCTACCTCGCGCTCGCGCCGATGGCGCTGTTCCTGCAGGCCGTCTACAGCGAGGCGCTCTACCTCCTGCTCGCGCTCGGCTCGTTCGTCCTAGCGGAGCGGCGCCGTTGGCTGCCCGCCGGGGTCCTTGCGGGGCTCGCGCTCCTGACCCGGATCGCCGGGCTCGCGCTCCTGCCCGCGCTTGCGCTACTGGCCTGGCGCTCGCCCGAGCGGCGGCGCGCTCTGCTCTCGCTGGCCGCGGCGCCGGCGCTCTTCGCGCTCTACCCGCTCCACCTCGCAGTCCGGACCGGCGACCCCTGGGCCTTCCTACACGCGCAGGAGCTCTGGCAGCGGCACCTCTCCTGGGCGGGGCCGTTCGGCGGCCTCTGGGACGGTCTGCGGGCAGGCTGGGCCGGCATCCGCCAGCTGGTGTCCGGCTCGCATACGCACGCCTACTGGAGCGCCGTCCCGCCCGGAGACTCCGATCCGCTGCACGTGGCCGCCGTCAACCTCGAGAACCTCGCCTTCCTCTGCCTCTTCGCGGCCCTCACGGTCGTCGTCTGGAGGCGCTTCGGCTCGCCCTATGGGCTGTTCTGCGCGCTCAGCCTCGCGATTCCGCTCAGCGTGCCGAGCGAGCGCTGGCCGCTACTCTCGCTCCCGCGCCTGGGACTCGTGGTCTTCCCCTTCTACCTCGCGCTCGCCTCGCTCGGAGGCAGGCCGCGCGTGCACACCGCGATCGTCTCGGTGAGCGCGCTCCTGCTTGGAGTCGCGGTCGTGCAGTGGTCGCTCTGGCAGTGGGTCTCGTGAGCCGCGCCGTCTGGGCAGTCGCTGCGGCCGCGCTCCTCCTCGGGACGGCGACGGGGTGCGGAGAGCGGAGCGAGCCGGTCGGGGCGCACGTGTCGCCCTACCCGGTGACCGTGCACGGCGCGGGCGAGGACGCCACCGTGCTGCGCGCGCGGCCTCGCCGCATCGTGCCCCTGTCGGCAGGCGCCGCCGAGCTGATCAGCGACCTCGGCGGGCGGAACCAGCTCGTCGCCGGTCGCGCGGGGAGCACAGCGATCTGGAAGCTCTCCGGCGCGGAGCTCGTCCGCGCCGTCTCGCGCCTGTCCCCGGACCTCGTCGTCGCCTCGCCGTCCACCGCCCCGCTCGTCCTGCGCCGGATCAAGCGGGAGGCCCGCGTACCTGTCTACGTCACCCCGGACCGCTCGCTCCGAGACGTGGGCCGGGCGCTCACCCAGCTCGGGCTGCTGACAGACCACGCCGTGCAGGCCCGGAGGCTCGCGCGCGCCAACGACCTGGCGGGCCAGCGGGTCGTCAGGGAGGTCCGCGGCCGGCCGGTGCTGCGCGTCTTCCTCGACACCGGCTTCTTCACGACCGTCTCGACGCGCACGCTCTTCTCGGACCTGCTCCGGCTCGCCGGCGCCCGGAACGTCGTCGGCCCGCGGCCCGAGCCCGGTCCGTTCAGCCTGCGCCTGCTCCAACGGCTCGATCCGCAGGTCTACCTCGCCACAGCCGACAGCGAGACGACGCTCCGCTACCTGCGCAGGAACCCGAGCACGCGGAAGCTCTCGGCCGTCCGGAGCGGACGCTTCAGACTCGTCGATCCAGGTTACCTCGTGGCCGACGGCCAGCTTGGGCCCCGGGTTGCGGCGCTCGCCCGCCTGCTCCATCCGGATGCCGGTCGCTGACGCGCGGGACTGCCCCGGCCGGCCCGCGCGGTGAGCATGGGCGCGCGCCTCGGTGGGTGGGCCGCGATCATCGGCGCGATCGCCGCGCTCGGCTACGCGAGCCGTATTTCCGGCGGCCGCCCGGAGCGCGACGTCATCTACCAGTGGGACGTGGCGATCGGCAACCTCGTCCAGTACGGCGTCATCCTCGGCTTCGTCGTCGGCCTCTCGCTGGGCCGGTCCCGGCAGCTGCTCGCCCTCCGCCGCCCGCGTTCGTGGCGTCGCGCGGCGCTGATCGCGGCCGGCGTGCTCGTGAGCGTCTACGCGCTCGGGATCGCGCTCGACCCGCTCCTCCATGCGGGCCGCGAGCAGGGTCTGACCCCACCGGGCTGGGATCCGGACCGGGCGCCGGCCTTCGCCGTCAACTTCGTTGCGATCGCGGCGGTCGCGCCGGTGGTCGAGGAGCTGCTCTTCCGCGGCCTCGGCTTCAGCCTGCTCCAGCGCTTCGGCCAGACGATCGCGATCCTGGCGATCGGCGTCGCGTTCGGCCTCTGGCACGGCCTCGTCTTCGCGTTCCCGCTCCTGGCCGCGTTCGGAGCCGGCCTCGCGTACCTCCGCAGCCGGACCGACAGCGTGTACCCGGGCATCCTGGTCCACGCCGCGTTCAACGCCCTGGCCCTGACCGTGGCCGTGACGACGTAGTTCGTAGCCGGGGAAGGAATCGCGATCGGCAGGACGTACTCTGGGCGCGTGCGACGAACGCTGGCGATGCTCCTGGTCCTGGCTGCCTGTTCGGCCGCCCCCGCGGCGGCGAGCCCGGCGGCGAAGGCGCCGACGATTCGGCTCTCGGCTCCCACGATCTCCGCCTACGGGGCCCGCGCCGTGCTCGAGGGACGGTTGACCCCGCCGGCGAGGAACGCGCGAGTCCGGATCTCGCTCGGCGGCCGGGTCTTCACGCACGCACGAGTCGGCCCTCGTGGCGGCTTCCACGTCACCGTCCGCGTGCGGGCGCGCGGGCCCTACCGGGCCGGCTTCTTCAAGGCGGTCTCGAAACCGGTCTTCCTCCGCATCCGCCCGCGACTCGACGCCACTCTCGTCGGCGACCGGATGGTCGGCGCGCCGCTCGCGCTCTACGCCCAGCTGCGGCCGGCACGCGCGGGCACGATTCGGGTCGACGTGCTGCGCTCGGGCAGGCGCACGTACTCGGGCTCCTACCAGCGCCATCTCCGCCTCAAGCTCGGGACGAGCCGCTTCGGCGACGTGCGCGTCCGGCTCCGGGTCGTCCCGCGCCGCGGCTTCGCCCCGGCGCCCGCGCAGGTGCTCGAGGCGAAGCTCGTGCCGCCGCAGCTTCGCTACGGGGCGACCGGCCCGGCTGTCACGGAGCTCGTCCGGCGGCTCGCCGCGCTCCACTACGCCGTCTACGACGGCTCCGCCACGACCTTCGGCGACGCCGTGCTCGACAGCGTGCTCGCGTTCCAGAAGGTGCAGGGCTTCGAGCGCGACGGCGTGGTCGGCCCTCGGTTCTGGCGGGCGCTCGAGCGTCCCCGGGTGCCACGCCCTCGCTCGGCCTCCGGCGACCACATCGAGGTGGACAAGTCGCACCAGGTGATCTACGTCGTGCGCGGCGGCGAGATCGCCACGATCATCCCCACCTCGACCGCCGGGATCTCCGGCTACTACACACCCGAGGGGTTCTTCTCGATCTTCCGCAAGGTCCCCGGCTTCGACCCGAGCCCGCTCGGCACGCTCTACCTCCCCATGTACTTCACAGGCGGCTACGCGATCCACGGCAACCCGTCGGTTCCGGCGTATCCAGCCTCCCACGGCTGCGTGCGGGTGCCGATGTGGATGGCCGGGCGCCTGTACTCCACGATCGGCTACGGAACGACGGTCTACGTCTACTCGTAGAACTCGGTTCAATAGCCGGCAGGCCAGGATCGCCATCCTGACGGCGCTGGTCGCGTTCGTCGGGATCTGGAGTGTCTGGAAGCAGGCGTTCGCCGGAGACCGGCTCCGGCCGCTGACCTGGGTCGACCTGACAGCCCGGGTGGCGCCGCTTAGGTTCGAGCGGGGCACGACACGGTTCCTGCCAGGCCCGAAGACGCTCGCCCTCTACCTGCGCGAGCACGGCTTTCGCGGCCGGGCGCCGGCGATCGACTTCAAGAACCGCGACCTGATCCTCGTGGCTGTGGGACCCCGCTCTGCGTCCGGCTACGATCTTCGCGTCGTCGGCGTCAGCGAGCAGCGGAGAGGGGTCGTGATCACGCTCACAGAGCGGACTCCGTCGCTTCGCGAGCGCATCCGGCCAGGCCTGACCTTCCCGTTTCGATTGATCACGATCCCGAAGACCGGCAAGCCGCTCCTCCTCCGCGTCCAGGGTCGCCCTTGAGCCCCGAGCCGGACCCGCTGATCCGCCAGCTCCGGGAACAGGTTTCGGACACCGACCGGGCGATCGTGGACGCGATCAACACCCGCTTGAAGCTCGTCGCGAGGCTCAAGGCCTACAAGGAGTCGCGCGGGATCGACTTCGTCGACCCCGATCGCGAGGAGTGGATGCTGCAGTACCTCTCCCGCGCGAATCGCGGGCCCCTGTCGACGGCGGGGCTGCGGGAGATCTTCGCAGAGCTCCTCGACCTGACGAAGCGCGAGGTGGAGCGAGCAGGCGGCAGTAGCTCGAGCTGAACCCCGGGTCAGCCGGCCTCGTCCTCGATCGCGAATTCGTCCGGCGAGACCTGGTCGAGGAACTTCTTGAACTCGTCGACGATCTGGTCCTCGTTGACCTCCTCGCCCTCGAACTCGATCGCGGACTCGTCGATGACCGTGTCCGCGGCGAAGATCGGCGCTTCCGCCCGGACCGCCAGCGCGATCGCATCGGAAGGGCGGCAGTCGATCTCGACCTCGGAGCCGTCCTGCTGGACCGTGATCGTCGCATAGAACGTGTTCTCGCGGAGCTCCGTGACCGTGATCCTGACGACCTGCGCGTCCAGGTGGCCGAGGATGCTCGCCACGAGGTCGTGGGTCAGCGGGCGGGGGGTCGAGGCGCCCTGGAGCTTCATCAGGATCGCGGCGGCCTCGGGATGGCCGATCCAGATCGGCAGGTACTTGCTCCCCTCGGCGGTCTTGAGGAGGA
>JACDAS010000223.1 GCA_013695295.1 Actinomycetota bacterium
TGGGAAAGCGCACGCTCGGGGACGGGCCGAGCTACGTGGCGATCGTCGAGGAGATCGAGACGTGAGAGAGGTCCGGCCAGGGCTGCGGTACTGGACGGCGCCCCATCCAGAGTGGAACGGTGCGGCCGAGTGGCCGGAGCACGTGGGTTGCGTTCACTACGAGGCCGCCGACGCGCTCGTACTCATCGATCCCCTGCTCCCGCGTGGCCGCGAAGAGTCGTTCCACGCAGCGCTCGATCTCGACGTCGCTCGCCTGGATCGGCCGCTTGCAGTCCTGCTCACGGCACCCTGGCACAAGCGCGACGCTGTCTCGATCGCGGAGCGCTACGGCGCGACCGTCTGGGCTCATCCGGCCGCTCAAGCGCGACTCCCGTTCAAAACGGAGGCGGGGCCGCTCCCGGACGGGGTCGAGACCTTCAGTGCCGACGGTGTGTGGGAGGGAGACGTTGCCTTCTACATCCGGCCCCACCGCGCGTTGGTCGTCGCCGAGTTCTTCATGGGGACCAACGGCGGACTCCGTGTTTGCCCCTCGCCAGCGCTTCAAGGCCGGGCCGAGTTTGAAAGATCACTCCAGACGCTGCTGAACTGGCCGATCGACCACGTCCTCGTCGGTCACGGCGAGCCGGTGATCGGCGACGGCGGGCGACGGATCGAGGAAGCGTTGCGCGCGTTCGCCGAAACGCAGTGAGGCCGAGCACGCGACGACGACGAAGGCGTGATGGGGATCTAAATGGCTGCGCTCGACTACCGGTCGCAAGCGTGCGCGCCACTCACTCGCTCGAGTGGGTTGTCCGCGCAGCCACGCCGCGTCCGGCTCCGACCCGTCTACGGACGCCACCGAGCCGTCGACGGCATCCGCCGGAGCGCCTAACATCGGCGCCGTGCCGGATCCAGCCGCGCTCGCCGCCTACGAGGACCAGTGGAGCGCCTGCCCGCGCTGCCGCCTCGCGGAGACGCGGACACAGGTCGTCTTCGGCTCGGGCAACCCGGCCGCGGAGCTGATGTTCGTCGGCGAGGCACCGGGCTTCCACGAGGACCGGCAGGGGATCCCATTCGTCGGGCAGGCCGGCAAGCTGCTCGAGAGCCTGCTCGGCGAGATCGGCCTCGCCCGCAGCGACGTCTACATCGCGAACGTCCTCAAGTGCCGCCCGCCCGGGAACCGCGATCCGGCTCCGGACGAGATCGAGGCCTGCGAGCTCCACCTCTTCCGGCAGATCGAGCTCGTCGAGCCGACGGTCGTGGCCACGCTCGGCAACTTCGCCACAAAGCTCCTCTCCGGCAAGCCGCACGGGATCACCCGCGTGCACGGGCAGGAGCAGCAGACGACGCTCGGGGGCCGCCGTGTCTGCCTGCTGCCGCTCTACCATCCCGCAGCCGCCCTCTACACCCCGCGGATGCTCCAGGTGCTGCGTGAGGACTTCGCGAGGATTCCCGCGCTGCTCGCTCGGAGGGAGTCGCCGGCGCCCGCCCGGCCGGCGCCGCTGGCGCCGCTCGCCGGGGTCGGCGCCGCGGAGCCGGCGGTCCAGCTCGGCCTCTTCTGAAGACAGTCGGAGTGCGGGTCTCGACCTCCTCGCCCGAGGAGACCGAGCGGCTCGCGGCGCTTCTGGCGGCGGGGCTAGCCCCGGGCGACGTCGTCACCGTCTCGGGGGAGCTCGGTGCCGGCAAGACCACCTTCGTCCGCGGCGCCTGCAGGGCCCTCGGCGTCCGGGGCCGTGTGACGAGCCCGACGTTCACGGTGGGCCACCGCTACCGCGGCCGGGTCGACGTCTCGCACCTCGACCTCTTCCGCTACACCGGCTTTGCCGCCCCCGACTGGGCCGACCTCGAACCGTACTTCGAGGGGGCCGTCTGCTTCGTGGAGTGGCCCGAGGTCGGCGCATCCTGGCTGCCCCTCGCCCGTGCCGACGTCTCGCTCACGCACCGCGCCGAGCACGTCCGCGAGCTGGAGATCACCGCCGAGCCGGACCTCATCGAGCGTCTCGGCTCGGGGCGCGCGTAATCTCGGGCAGCGATGGTGTCTCGAGATCCGGCCGCTCGAGGGTCGCTGATCCTCGCGTTCGACACGGCAACCTCGGTCGCCACGAGTGCGCTGCTACGCGGAGGCGAGATCCTCGGCGAGCGCGTCTCACGGCCCGCGCGCGTCCTGGCCGACGCGGACGAGCTGCTGCGCGGTTGCGGCGTCGATCCGGCCGAGCTCGACGGTGTCGCGGTCGGGATCGGGCCGGGTAGCTTCACCGGAATCCGGATCGGCCTCGCGGTGGCATGCGGGCTCGAGCTCGGCCTCGGAGTGCCGGTCGCCGGCGTCTCGACCCTCGCCGCCCTGGCCGCCGGGGCGCCGGGAGCCCTACCCGTGATCGACGCGCGCAGACGGGAGATCTTCTCGCTCGTCGACGGTCCCGTGTGCCTGTCGCCCGAGGCGCTCGAGCTGGAGGGCGGGACGGTCTGCGTCGGAGACGGGGCCATCCGCTACCGCGCCACCCTCGTGGCCGCGGGCGCCGTGGTGCCGCCCTCCGACAGCGAGCTCCACGTCCCTCGCGCGCGCTTCCACGCCCTGCTCGCGCGCGACTACGGTCCCGCCGCCTCGGTCTCGCCCCTCTACCTGCGCGCCCCGGACGCCGAGAGGGCACTCCGGTGAGCGTCGAGGTCAGGCCGCTGACCGGCCGGGACCTGGGCGCGGTCGAGACGATCGAGGGACGCTCGTACCCGACCCCCTGGTCTCGGTCGATGTTCGCCGGCGAGCTCGCGAAGCCCTCGTCGATCTGCGTCGGCGCCTTCGACTCCGAGACCGGGCGGCTGCTCGGCTACCTGATCATCTCGCGCTATGTCGACGCCTGGCACGTGATGAACGTCGCCGTCGACCCGGACGAGCGCCGCCAGGGGATCGCGACGGCGCTGCTTCGCCGGCTGTTCGAGCTGACCGCAGGGCAGGATCGACGCGGCTACACCCTCGAGGTGCGCGTCTCGAACGCGGCCGCGATCAGGCTCTACGAGCGCCTGGGTTTCCGCTCGCGGGGGGTGAGGCCGGGCTACTACACGGACAATCGGGAGGATGCGCTGATCATGTGGCGCGACGCGGCCCCAGAGGCCGTCGGCGACCCGCCGTGATCCTCGGGATCGAGACCTCCTGCGACGAGACGGCCGCAGCGCTCGTCGACACCGGCGGCCGCGTGCACGCGAGCGTCGTCTCCTCGCAGGCAGACCTGCACTCGCGCTTCGGCGGCGTGGTGCCCGAGATCGCCTCGCGCCGCCACCTGGAGCTCGTAGGGCCCGTGGTTCGAGCGACCCTGGACGAAGCGCGGTTGTCGCTGGACGATCTGAGCTCGATCGCCGTCACGCAGGGCCCCGGTCTCGTCGGTGCGCTCCTCGTCGGACTCTCGGCGGCGAAAGGGCTCGCGTGGAGCCGTCGCCTCCCGCTCACGCCGGTCGATCACCTTCACGGCCACGTCGCCTCCCTCTATCTGGGGCCAGACCAGGTCGAGCCGCCCTTCTGCTGCCTGCTGGCGAGCGGCGGGCACACGCTGCTCCTCGATATCCGCAGGCGCGGCTCCTTCGACGTGGTCGGCTCGACGATCGACGACGCTGCCGGCGAGGCTTTCGACAAAGGCGCCCGCCTGCTCGGGCTCGGCTACCCCGGCGGAGCCGAGCTCGACCGGCTGGCGCGCGCGGGAGACCCGGACGCCTTCGCCTTTCCGGTCGCCCGCGTCTCCGGGCTCGATTTCTCCTTCTCCGGGGTGAAGACCGCGCTCCTCTACGCCGTCCGCGGTCTCGGTGCCGGCGAGCTCCATGGGCGCCGAGCCGACCTTGCCGCGTCCTACCAGCACGCCCTCGTCCGCGCGCTCGTCGAGCGGACCCGCGCGGCCGCCGCGGGTCTCGGCCTCACACGGATCGCGGTCGTCGGCGGCGTCGCGGCGAACTCCGGGCTCCGCGCCGCGCTCGCGGAGGCCGTGTTCGCGCCGCCCGACCTCTGCACCGACAACGCGGCGATGATCGCCTCGGCTGCCCGGTACGTGCTGCCCGTCCCCTATCCCGAGTACCTTGGACTCGACGCGTATGCGGCTGCTACGGGGTAACCAGCTCGGAACGCTGACGATCGTCGCCGTCGCGTCCGCGCTCCTGCTCGTCGCCGCCGGTGGCGGCGGCGCGCGCGAGTTGGCTCTGCGTGCGGCCGCCTCGAGCTGGCGCGGTCTGGTCGGAGGGCCGAGGCCGCAGGTCGCCGTGGGCCAGAGGATGATCGTCGTCCTGCGCTCCCCGT
>JACDAS010000269.1 GCA_013695295.1 Actinomycetota bacterium
CCTCCTCGGACTCGAAGACCCGCGCCGGCCCCTCATGGTGGCGCCGATCGGTGCCGGCGACCTTGATCACCGCACCGTCCGGCGCAAGGCTCCCGCGGAGCGAGACGAGCCCCCCGGCCGGCTTGAACGGCCGCCCGAGTGGGGCGGCGACCTCGCCGTCGGGGGCCGGGGCGTGCGCGGTCGCAGCGGCGAGCGAGGGACCCGCCACCGTCGGCGCGCCGCCGTCGACGAGACCGCCTCGGATCAGCTCGGCGATCAGCACGGGCACTCCTCCCGCGTCCTGGAGATCCGTGGCCACATGCCGGCCCGAGGGCGTCAGGTTGGCGATCACCGGCGTCCGGGCCGAGATCTCCGTCAGCTCGTCGAGGTGCAGCTCGACGTCGGCCTCGCGCGCGACTGCCAGGAGGTGCAGGAGCGCGTTCGTCGACCCGCCGCTCGCGGCGATGCCCGTCATCGCGTTTCGCAGGGCACGGCGGTCGAGGAACGCGCGCGCACTCGGGCCGCGGCCGGCCAGCTCGACCGCCAGCGCCCCGCAGCGCCCCGCGTGCACCTTGCGCTGCGCGAGGTCGTCCGCCGGCACGAGGGTCTCGCCGGGTGGGGTGATCCCGAGGAACTCGAGCGCCATCCCCATCGTGTTCGCGGTGAAGTTGCCCGCGCACGTGCCGTGGCCGGGGCAGGCGACGGCCTCGAGCTCCGCGAGCTCCAGGCCCCCAAGGCGCCCTGCCGCGTGGGCGCCGACCGCCTCCCAGACGTCGAGGATCGTTACCGGGCGCGAGTGCCAGGAGCCTGCTCGCATCGGGCCGCTGTAGACGACGACGCCGGGCTTGTCGATCCGGGCCAGCGCCATCAGCGCCGCGGGCACGGTCTTGTCGCAGCCGACGACGACGACGAGGGCGTCGAAGTCATGGGCGACATCCATCAGCTCGATCGAGTCGGCGATCACCTCGCGCGACACGAGCGAGGCCCGCATCCCCGGCGTCCCCTGCGTCTGGTTGTCCGAGACGGCGATCGTGTTGAAGCCAAGGGCGACGCCGCCCGCCTCCTCGACCCCGGCCGCCACAGCAAACGCGAGCTCCGAGTGGTTGAGGTTGCACGGCATCGTCCGAGTCCAGGAGGAGGCGACCCCGACGATCGGCGCCTCCAGTCGGCCCGGCTCGATCCCGAGCGAGCGGAAGTGGGAGCGCGCCCCGGCCCGCGCGGGCTCGTGCGCCAGCCCGCGCCTGGCCCGTCGCCGCTCCTCGGCCCACGGCCGCATCTAGGGCCCTACGCGAACCGCAGCGTCGCCTTGACGCCGGTGTAGTCGAAGGCCTCCTGGAAGCGGCCGGGCTCGACCCGCAGTCCGACGAGCCGCGTGGCCGCGTCCGGCCAGCGCGTGCCGACCTCCACGAGCAACTCGACCGCCCTCGCCCAGTCCTGGCGGGCCGCGTTGACGCTGCCGAAGAGCGCCCGGTTTCCGATCACGACGTCGACGCCGAGCGTGCGCCGGTCGACGCTCACCTGGCCGGAGTGGCCGTCGATGCCGAGGATGCAGGCGACGCCGTTTCGCCGCAGCAGCCCGAGCGCGCGGGCCATCAGCTCACCGCTGCCGGCGGCCTCGACGACGAGGTCGAAGTCGCCCGACTCCTCGAGGTCCGAGACCGGGAGGTAGCTCGCGCCCGAGGCCCCGACGAGCTCTGCCTTGTCGGAGCCCGCCCCCTCGCGTGAGGCGGTCAGGACCTCGAGGCCCTCGAGGCGCAGGAAGAACGTGGCCAGCATCCCGACGGCTCCCGCGCCGAGCACGAGCGCTCTTGCCGGCTCCCAGGGCTGGCGACCCCCGATCGAGCGAGCGTGCCGGATCGCCCGAGCGCAGACCGACGCCGGCTCAGCCAGCACCCCAAGCCGCCCGAGCTCGCGTGGGATCGGCACCAGGTGCTCGGGCCGCTCGCAGGCGAGCTCGCTCGCGAACCCGTGCAGCCTGGTGATCCCACGCTCGAGGTAGTCGCCGGTCAGGCAGGCGTCGGGAAATCCGGCTGCACAGGCGGCGCAGCGGCGGCAGGAACGGCGCACGGTGGCGGCGACGAGATCGCCCGCGGCGAAGCCACCCCCGTCCGCCGCCACCTCGGCAAGCAGTTCGTGGCCGAGGATCAGGTGGCCCTCGCCCTTGGGAGCGCTACCGAACAGGCCCGCGCAGATCTCGGCGTCCGTGCCGCAGACGCCGATCTCGAGCGGCCGCAGCAATACCTCCCCCGGCGCAGCCCGCGGCTCGAACACGTCCGCGAGGCGCGCCGTGGCGGCCGCGCCCGGTGTCACTACGAGCGCCTGCACCTGAGCGATCCCCTTAGGAGCGGTAG
Source organism: Actinomycetota bacterium (assembly GCA_013695295.1). Lineage (GTDB taxonomy): Bacteria > Actinomycetota > Thermoleophilia > Gaiellales > Gaiellaceae > JACDAS01. The sequence goes on from JACDAS010000269.1 coordinate 2,331, forward strand.
CGGATCGGCTCGCGCCCGCCGCTCTCGCTCGAGCGGACGATCGCGTCGCAAACCTCGGCCGCGCGGTAACCGTCCTCGAAGGTGGCCCCGTGAGGGGCGACGTCGGCGTCCTCTGCGATCGCCCGCAGCACGTGGTGGAGCTCGTGGACGAAGGTCTCGCCCCAGCCGATGATGTGGCCGGGGGGCCACCAGTACTCCCAGAACGGGTGGTCGGATTCCGAGACGAGAACGGTCTTGAACCCGCGCGCGCGGTCGCCGTCGGCGCGGAACACCTGGAGCTCGTTCAGACGCTCCATGTCGAAGGCGAGCGAGCCCTTGGACCCGTTGATCTCCCACTGGAAGGCGTTCCGGCGGCCGAGCGCGAGCCGGGTCGACTCGATTGTGCCGATGGTGCCGGTCTCGAACTCGACTGCCGCCTCGATCGCGTCGTCGACCTTCCGACCGGGCAGAAACGTCCGCACGAGGGCGGAGACCGACGTCGGCTCGCCGACGAGGTAGCGCGCGAGGTCGACAACATGCGCGCCGAGATCGCCGAGCGCTCCGGAGCCCGCCTCGTCGGGCTGGAAGCGCCAGCTGTCGCGCGTCGGGTCGTCGCCCCAGTCCTGGAGGTAGCGCCCGCGGAAGTGACGGATCTCCCCGAGCTCGCCCGCCTCCATCAGCTCCCGCGCGAGCCGGACGGCCGGGACGAAGCGGTAGTTGAACGCGCAGAGGTGCTTGACGCCCGTTGCGGCGACGCGCTGCCAGATCTCGTAGCTCTCCTCGGCGGTCCGGCCGAGTGGCTTCTCGCAGATGACGTGCTTACCCGCCTCGGCTGCCGCGATCGTCGGCTCGGCGTGTAGCGAGTTCGGGCCGCCGTTGTCGAACAACCCGATCCGCTCGTCGGCCACGACGTCCCGCCAGTCGGTCGTCCAGCGCTCGTAGCCGTAGCGCGCCGCGGCGGCGGAGACGTGCTCCTCGCTGCGCCCGGCGATCGCCACGAGCCGCGGCAGGAACGGCGGCGGCCAGGTCATGTAGGCGATCTTGCGGAAGGCGTTCGAGTGTGCCTTGCCCATGAAGCCGTAGCCGAGCATGCCGACGCCGATCTCGCGGAGACCCGCGGCGCGCGCGGCCCCGGGGGTCGCTCCGATGCCGCTCAATGCCCTTCCGGAGGTTCGTCTCTGTGAAAGGTCACCGAGAGGCGATACTACGCCGCGTGGAAGACCTCTCGGGGAAGGTCGCGCTCGTCACCGGCGCCAGCGCCGGCATCGGCGCCGCGGTCGCTCGCTCGTTCGCGGAGCGCGGTGTAGAGCAGGGCCTCGTCTCGCGCCGCGGGGACGACCTGGGTCTCGACGACGCTCTCGGCCTCCAGTGCGACGTCCGCTCGCTCGAGCAGCTCGAAGGGGCTGTCGCCGCGACGGTCGAGCGGTTCGGCCGGCTCGACATCCTCGTCGCGAACGCCGGCGTGGGGTCCTACCACTCCTTCCTCGAGCTGCCGGTCGAGCACCTGGAGGAGATGATCGACGTCAACCTGAAGGGGACGATCTACGCGATCCGCGCCGCGCTGCCGCACCTGCTGCGAAGCGGCGAGGCAGACGTCGTCAGCCTCGCGTCCGAGGCGGGCCGCCGCGGTCTCCCGGGCGAGGCGGTGTACTGCGCATCGAAGTTCGGCCAGGTCGGGCTGACCCGCTCGCTCGACCACGAGCTCCGCGAGCAGGGGATTCGCTGCACGAACGTGTGCCCCGGGGGCGTCGCGACGGACTTCGCGCTCGCCGAGGGCTACGGCAGGCCGCCCGACGCGCTCGCCGGGATGATGACGGCGGAGGACGTGGCCGAGGTGGTTGTCTTCGTCGTCACGCGGCCGCGTCGCTTCCGCATCCTGGAGACGGCGTTCCGCCCGATGACCGAGGCCTCTTGGGGCTAGGACGCTCTGCGGGCGCCCCCGTCAGGTGGGGCATCGTCTCCACGGCGGACATCAACAGGAAGGTGATCCCCGGCGCCCATTCCTCGCCGAAGGTCGAGCTCGTGGGCGTCGCCAGCCGCGACCGGGGCCGCGCCGAGGCCTACGCCCGCACCTGGGAGATTCCACGCGCCTACGGCTCCTACGAGGAGTTGCTCGCGGATCCCGGCGTCGACGCGGTCTACATCTCGCTCCCGAACACGCTTCACTGCGAGTGGTCGATCCGCGCGGTCGAGGCCGGCAAGCATGTGCTCTGCGAGAAGCCGCTGTCGCGCCACCCCGAGGAGGTCGAGCAGGCGTTCGACGCCGCCGACCGGGCGGGGCGCCTCCTGTCCGAGGCATTCATGTACCGACACAACCCGCAGACGAAGCGGCTGGTCGAGCTCGTGGCCGGGGGCGCTGTCGGAGAGCTTCGCCTGATCCGCTCGACCTTCAGCTACTCGCTCTATGACGCGGAGAACATCCGGCTGCGTACCGACGTCGAGGGTGGCGCGCTGATGGACGTCGGGTGCTACTGCGTCAGCGCGTCGCGCTTCCTTGCCGGTGAGCCGGAGCGGCTCTACGGGCAGGCGTGGTTGGGCGAGACCGGGACGGACTGGGTCTTCGCCGGCACGATGCGCTTCCCGGGAGACATCCTCGCGATGTTCGACTGCGGGACGGCGCTACCCGAGCGCGACGAGCTGGAGGCGATCGGCAGCGAGGGCTCGCTCTTCCTCGACGATCCGTGGCACTGCAACCAGCCGCTGATCGAGCTTCGCCGCGGCGGCGAGGTGGAGCGAATCGAGGTCGAGCCGAAGGATTCCTACCGGCTCGAGCTCGAGAACCTGAGCGACGCGATCCGCGGCGAAGCCGAGCTCCTGCTCGGCCGCGAGGACGCCCTCGCCCAGGCCAGGGCACTGGGGGCGTTGCACCGCTCGGCGAGATCGGGCGAGCCGGTCCTGCTCTAACGGGTAAGTGAACTTCAGCCTGGCGGCGACCAGCTGGGTCTCGCCGTCGATGAGCGAGACGGTGGCTTTGACCTACCGCTGCGAGAGGTCCCTCCCGCGACCGACCTAGCTGCCGGCCGAGAGCCCGGCGGCCTCGATCGCTTGCCTCGCCAGCGCCTCGTCGCTCTCGCCCTCCAGGCCGCTGACGCCGACGGCGCCGACTCGCCGGTCGCCCTCGAACGCCGCGAGACCGCCGAGGAAGAACGTGAAGAACGGGTCGAAGCTCGCCCGCTCCACCGGGTCGTCGCGAGCCTTCTCGGCCAGCGCGCGCGTCGAGCGCGCGTCGCTGCGGGCCGCCGTGTAGGCCTTCCGCTGCGCGTTCAGGCGCGTGTCGGGCGCCGCGCCGTCCATCGTCGCGGCGGCGACCAGCTCGCCGTGGGCGTCGGCGACGAAGACCGACACCGGGCCCGCCGCCTCGGCGCCGACGGCCGCGACGATCGCCTGCGCCTGCTCCAACTTCATGCGCCCGACTCTAACGCCGGTCCGAGGCAGCGCAGGATGCGGACGTCGCTCTCCACGTGGAGCGTCCTTCGCCGGTGCGCTCCGGGGCGGGCTCCGGCTTGTAGCCGCCCGGGGACCGAACCTGGTCGCCATCGTCCCGAGGGACCAGATGCCGAGGCTCGTCTTCGGCAGCGGAGCCTACTGGCGCCGCTGCCGGGTCCGCTTGACTAGCGGCGCCGGATGGACGAGGCTTCTACCGCTCTTCGACAGTCTCGGTCACGAGGCAAGCCAAGGAGGAGGAAGCACGTGAAGCGAGTCTTCCGCAGCACGGTGTTGCTGCTCGCCGTCGGCGGGATCGCGACGCTTGTCGTCACGGTCGCAACCGCGGGCACCGCGAGGAAGCACGCCACCATTCAGGCCTGCGGCCTGATGCCGGACACCAAGACGTCTGTCCGGTGGGAACAGTTCGACAAGCCCTTTCTCATCAAGGCATTCAAGGCCGCCAAGATCACAGCGCGCGTCGTGAACGCACAGGGCGATCCGCAGAAGCAGAAGTCGCAGGCCGACCAGTGCATCGCCGACGGCGCAAAGGTCCTGATCATCGCTCCGATCGACTCCGGCTCCGCGGCCGCGATCGAGAAGGCGGCGTTGAAGAAGGGCGTCAAGTCGATCGACTACGACCGCCAGGTCGAGGGTGGCGTCGCCGTCCTGTACGCCTCGTTCAACGGCAAGACCGTCGGCGAGATCCAGGGCAAGGGCGTCGTCGCCGGCCTGAAGGCGAAGGGCACGTACAGCAAGAAGCCGGTCATCGCGTCCCTGTGGGGCGGTGAGGAGGACGCGAACTCGTTCCTCTTCAAGAGCGGCGTGGACAAGATCCTCAACCCGCTGTATGCCAAGGGCACGCTGAAGAAGGGCCCGCAGCAGTTCGTCCCCGGCTGGGACAACCAGAGGGCGGGCACGATCTTCGAGCAGATGCTCGTCAAGACGGGCAACAAGATCGACGGCGTCGCTGCCGCGAACGACGGGCTCGCCAACGCCGTCGTCGTCGCGCTGAAGCGGCAGAAGCTGAAGCCGATCCCGCTGAGCGGCCAGGATGCGACCGTCCAGGGCGTGCAGAACATCATCTCGGGCTGGCAGACGATGACGGTGTTCAAAGACGTCCGGACGCTCGCGACCAAGACCGCCGAGGCGGCGATCAAGATCATCAAGGGCCAGAAGCCGCCGACGACGGGGACTGTGAAGACGAAGGGCCGCGGCCCCGAGCCGGCGTATCTGATCGCACCGGTGTCGATCACCAAGGCGAACTGGAAGGTCCTCACTACAGGTGGCTTCCTGAAGAGGAGCGAGATCTGCAGCGGCGAGTTCAAGAAGTTCTGCTAGCAGACCGTTGAAGGGGAGCGGAGGCGTCCGTCCTGCGGGCGCCTCCGCTCGTGACTGTGGTATGAGACACCGCCCGTGAGCGACCACCCCCTTCTCGAGCTTCGCGGCGTCTCCAAGTCGTTCGGCTCGGTGCAGGCCCTGACCGACGTCGACTTCGAGGTCCGCGCGGGGGAGGTGATGGCGCTCGTCGGCGACAACGGCGCCGGAAAGTCGACGCTGATCAAGTGCGTCGCCGGCATCCACGGGATGGACGACGGCCAGCTCCTCTTCGACGGCAGTCCCGCGACGATCCACGGCCCGAAGGACGCCGCGAAGCTCGGGATCGAGATCGTCTACCAGGATCTCGCGCTCTGCGACAACCTCGACGTCGTCCAGAACATGTACCTCGGCCGTGAGGAGCGCAACTGGTTCCACCGGCTGCGCGAGTCGCCCATGGAGGCGAAGACGAGCGAGACGCTGAGATCCCTGGCGGTCACGACGATCCGGTCGATCCGCCAGCCGGTCGCGACGCTCTCCGGCGGCCAGCGCCAGTCGGTCGCCGTCGCCCGCGCCGTGATGTGGAACTCGCAGCTCGTGATCCTGGACGAGCCGACCGCGGCGCTCGGCGTCTCGCAGACCGAGCAGGTGCTGGAGCTCGTCAAGCGGCTCGCCGAGCAGGGTCTCGCGGTCGTGCTGATCTCGCACAACCTGCACGACATCTTCGAGGTCGCCACCCGCATCACGGTGCTGCGGCTCGGCCGCGACATCGGCGTCTACGAGCGCGCGACGACGACGCAGGAGGAGGTCGTGCACGCGATCACCGCCGGCATCCCCACGAAGGTCGCAGGGATCGCGGGCACCGGGAACGGGGCTCCGGCATGAGCGCCGGGGCCGCCGCGTTCTCGGTCGAGCCCGAGCCGCAGAGCTACGCGGAAAGGCTCCGCACCAACGTCCGTACCGGAAATCTCGGGAGCACGCCGGTCCTGGTCGCGCTCGGGCTCGTCGTCCTCTACTTCGGCTTGACGGCCGACAACTTCTTTACCCCGCTCAACTTCTCGAACCTGATCGGGCAGATGACCGGCACGTGCCTGCTGGCCTACGGCGTCGTCTTCGTCCTGTTGATCGGCGAGATCGACCTGTCGATCGGATTCGTCAGCGGCGTCGGCGGCATGATCGCAGCGCTGCTGCAGCAACCGGACCCGCTCGGCCCGGGTCTGCCGGGCTGGCTCTGCATCGTGATCGCGCTCGCGTGCACGACCGCCATCGGCCTGTTCCAGGGTTCGATCGTGGCCCTGATCCTGGTGCCGTCGTTCGTCGTCACCCTCGCCGGGCTCCTGATCTGGCAGGGCCTGATCCAGCTCGAGCTGCCGGGTGTGGTCACGATCCAGGACAACACGATCAACAACGTCTACGGCTACTTCTTCTCCGACACGGGGGGCTGGATCATCGGCGTCGCCGTCAGCGCCGTCTACGTGGCCCTGACGCTCGGCGGCGTGCTCGCCGGCCGGCGGCACGGCATCGCGATCCGCGACCCGGCACTGCTCGCCGGCAGGCTGATCGCCATCCCCGCGATCACACTTCTGACCGTCTCGATCTGCAACAAGGACCGCGGCGTCCCGTTCGCGCTGCTGCTCGTCGTCGTCATGCTCCTCGTCCTGACCTTTCTCGCCAAGCGGACGACCTTCGGCCGGCACGTCTACGCCGTCGGCGGGAACGCGGAAGCCGCGCGGAGGGCCGGGATCAACGTCGCGCGGATCAGGATCCTCGTGTTCATGATCTCCGGCTTCATGGCCGGCCTCGGCGGCGTCGTCCTCGCCTCCCGGCTCCAGAGCGTCGACCTGAACGCGGGCGGCAGCACGCTCCTGATCGACGCGATCGCGGCCGCCGTGATCGGCGGCACCAGCCTGTTCGGCGGGCGCGGCGAGATCCGGAACGCGCTGATCGGCGCTGCTCTGATCGCGACGATCGCGAACGGGATGAACACGAAGGGCTGGGAGAACGCGATCATCTACGTCGTGACGGGTGGGATCCTCCTCCTGGCCGTCACCTTCGACACGATCGTCCGCCGGATTCAGATCAAGGCAGGGCGGTGACGATTCGGTCGACCCCGACGTCCCGGAGTCGGGTCACCCTGCCTCCCGGGTAGCGGACGCGCAGCTCCGCGACGGTCCCGGCGGCGCCGAGCCCGAAGTGGACACGGGGATCTTCGGAGGAGAGGTAGCTGCTGCCGGCATGCACCTCGCGCACCAGCTTCCGGCCGCCGGGGAGGACAGCCGTCACGACCGCACCGGGCGCGAAGCGCGGCAGCCGCACCTCGAGCCAGTGGCCCTTCCCACCGGAGCTCCGCAGCAGCATCAGCTGGCCGCCGACGGAATTGACCGCAAGGTCGACGTGCCCGTCGTTGTCGTAGTCGGCGGCCGCGAGACCGCGGCCGTTGACGCGGGGAAGTCTCGCGGCGCCGGCGGAGCGGCCGACCTCGGCGAAGCCTCCGGGGGTCTTGCCGACGACCTCGATTCGCCCGGCGTCCCGGTTCAGGTTCTTGACCGGGATGTCGCCGTTCGTGAGCGCGAGCTCGAGGTTCCCGTCCAGGTCGAGGTCGACCCACGACACGCCCCAGCCGGTGCCGTTCGTGCCGAAGGCGGGCGTGAACGCGGAGCGCGCATCGACGAAACCACCTCGGGTGGTCCGGTAGGCGGCGTGCTTCTGGCCGCGCGTGTTGCTGACGAACAGGTCGGGCCGGCCGTCGCCGCTGTAGTCGGCGCTCGCGACCCCCATCCCGGCATTCGGATCGGCGACACGCGAGCGCCGGGCTCGCTCGACCAGCCGGAAGCCGAGCGGCCCGCCCGGGAGGTTCAGGTAGAGGCGGTTGGGATCCTCGTCGTTTGCGACGTAGAGGTCGAGTCGGCCGTCGGCGTTCGCGTCAGTGAACACGGCGCCGAGGCTGTGGTCGAAGGGCTGCGGGTCGAGCCCTGCCAGCGCTCCGACCTCGCGGAACCTGCGGTTGCCCTCGTTCAGGAAGAGCAGGTCGCGGACGCCGAGGTGGTTCGTCGGGAAGCCGCGGTCGGAGCCCGGAATCTCGCCGTGGGCTTCCGTGTACCCGCTGACGAAGAGATCGGGTCGATCGTCTCCGTCGACGTCGGCGACCGCCGCCCCCGCGTGCCAGCCGAAGGAGACGACGCCTGCCGCCCGTGCTCCCTCGCCGAACGTCCCGTCGCCGTTGTTCCAGAGCAGGGCGTCGTTCGCGGCCGTGGTCACGAAGAGGTCGGTATGCCCGTCTGCGTCCAGGTCGGCCGCCACGCAGCCCTCGCCGCGCAGCCGGCGTCCGGCCCCCGAGCGGACGGAGACGTCGACGAAGCGGCCGTGGACGTTGCGGAAGAGTGCGCTCCGCGGCAGCCCGCCGCGCTTGTCCCACAGTCCGATGTCCGCGTCGGCGTACGAGTTGACTGCGAAGAGGTCGAGCCAGCCGTCGCCGTCGTAGTCGAGCCAGCAGACGCCGCCGCCCATCATCGCGGCCGGATCGTTCGACACGCCGAAGCGGAAGGCGCCGTGACGGAAGTCGAGCCCGACCTTCCGGGCGACGTCGGTCAGGCCGAAGGTCGCCGCAGCGGTCCGGCTCACGGGCACGGCCGCCGTCCGGCGCACGCGACTGACGAGGTACCGCGCGCCGCCCGGCGAGAGCTCGACCGCCTGACGGAACGAGGCGGGCTTCGCGCGCCGGACGATCCGCGCTTGCGGCCCGGCGTACACCGTCACCTGCCGGGTTCCGGCGAGAGCCGCGACCGCGATCGGCGGGCCCTGACCCTCGCCGGCCTCGAGCCAGAGGCCCACCCGGTCGACCCGGTACGCGGGTACGGCGATCGGACGGCGGGCGGCCGCCCGGATCTGCTTCTGGAGCGCGGCGAGCCGGTCGCCGTCGGCGCCGCGCTCGAGGGCGCGGGCGTCGCGCGCCTTCAGCGCCTCCGTCTCGACCCGGAGGTCGGCAACGAGGTCGGCGGCGATCCGGCGCGCGGTTCGCCGGTCGAGCTTCGAGCTGACGCCCTTCGAGGGCCCGATCGCGATCTGTGGGAGCCGGCCCGTGCCGCTGAGCGGCGGGGCGACGATCCGGTCCGGCCTCGCCGGGATGCCAGCGGCGACGAGCAGGCTCGCGTACGCGGCGAGCGCCGCGACGCCAGCGATCGCCAGCCGGCGGGGACCCAGACGGAGTGCCGGCAGGACCCCGAGGAGCGGCCGGGCGAGGCAGACGATCGCGAGCGCCCCCAGCACGACCACCTTCGTCGCGAACTCGGTCCGCTGCGGCGCGATCAGGATCGCCGCCAGCAGCGCCACCGCGACCGCGTACCCGATCCGCGCCCCGCGGCCGCGAGGGATCGTCTTCGGGTCGGTGATCATGAAGAAGAGAAAGACCAGGATCTCCGGCGAGGAGACCAGCACCCACCAGAAGTAGCCGCCGGTGATCGGTCCCAGGTGCCAGCGCGCGGTCATCGCGTGCCCGGTCGCCGCGAGCACGCCAATCGCCGCGGCGAACGCGAGCCAGAATGCGAGCGCGATCTCGAGGAGCCGCAGCCGCAGGAGAATCGCGAGCCCGCCCGCCACGATGATCCCGAGGGCGAGCGCCATCCACGCGTTCATCGGCGCCCACCAGAAGTCGAGCGGCTCGGCGCGGCCGCTGCCCAGCACGAGAAAGCACGCGACGAGGCCGATGTTCGACGGGTTGAAGACGTGCCGGCCCCGCAGCCGGAGCAGGTGCTTCGAGAGCAGCGAGACCGCGGCGACCGCCGCGAAGATCCAAGCCCCGTGCAGGCTCCACCAGTCGCCGTGCTCGGTTCCCGGGACCCGCAGGATGAACGCGACGCCGTTGCCGGTCAGGAGCGCGCTCGCCGGCCACATGATCACCCGCTGCCGGCGGAAGGCGATCCCCACCTCCAGGACCGCGCACGTCAGCAGGGAGACGAGGATCTGGGCGATCGAGAGCCGGAAGTCGAACGCGACCTGCCCGAGCACCTGGAGCGACACGATCACGGCCGCGAGGTGCAGGCGCGGGTCGCGCAGGGTCGGCAGGAGGACGGGGTAGCGCGTGCCCCGGATCAGCAGCGACGGGCGGCCGGCGAAGGCGACGGCCGGCGCACTCATGAGTCCCTCGTCGCTCGCACGGTTACGCTCCCCTCATCGTGACGCGCTACGACCAGCTTGTCACGCGACTACGAGCCGCCGCGCAGCCGGAGCGGCCGGCTCCGCCCGCGTTCGGTCCCTACCTCGAGCGGGTCCGTTGCCGCGCCTACTCCACCACCGACGCCGACGTCCAGTCGCTCAAGGACGCGGGCTTCACCGAAGACGAGATCTTCGAGCAGACGGTTTCCGCCGCCGTCGCGGCGGGGCTCGAGCGCCTGGATGCGGGCCTCGGGACATTACGGTGAGACTTGCGTGCGTGGAGCGCGGCCACGAGGCCCGGGAGGCGCGGGCGCTCGACCTGGTGCGCGAGCAGCGCGGCGCCGAGCCGCCCGACGTGCTGAAGACCCTCCACTACCGACCGGAGCTCTTCGGCCGCCCCTTCTCGGAGACGCTCGACCTGGCGATGCGCGGCCCGTCCGACTGGAGCGCCGGCGAGCGGGAGCTCTTCGCCGCCTTCGTCTCCTCTCTCAATCAGTGCCCCTTCTGAACGGGTTCCCACGGCGCGGTCGCGTCGTACGCGCTCGGTGAGGAGGTCTGGCGGGGGGTCGAGCGCGACTGGCGCACGGCGCCGGTCGACGGGCGCCTGCGGGCGACGCTCGGCTTCCTGGAGACACTGACGCTGCGGCCGGCGGAGCTGACCCGCGCCGACGCAGAGGCGGTGCTCGCGGCCGGTGTCGGCCGGGAGGCGCTGATCGACGCGATCCACGTCGGCGCCCTCTTCGCCATGATCGTCCGCCTGGCCGACTCGCTCGGCTTCGACGTCCCTCCGCAGGAGGCCTTCGCCGCGCGGGCGGGGGCGATGCTCGAGTCAGGCTATGCGCTAACGCCGTGAACGAGGCCGCTGCACGCGCCGCCGCTCTCCGCGGTCAGTCCACGTCTGCGCGGCGGTAGCGCACCGTCGCGGCCAGCCAGCCTGCGACCGCGACTATGGGCAGGACGAGGAGCGAGGCGACGACGGACCGCCCGTCGAGCGGAACCTCGACGCCTGGCGCAGTGGAGACGATCGAACGCGCCCAGCTCGTCACCGTGAAGCGTGCGGTGCCCTCCGATGCGTGCGCCGCGGCGTTCTCCCAGAGGACCCCGCGCGCCGAGACGACGCCGGGCGACGCCGGGCGAGTGTGCGCTGAGCAAACGTTCTCGGGGCCCTGTGGCGACCGACTCGACCCTACCCGCTACTCGGCAGCGATCGGGCACTCGCAGGCCGCGCCACCCACGCCGAGCGCTCTCGTGCGGCCTCCGCGAGGGGCCGCGGCTCCGCCCTGCGCCTCCCGGCGCCTACTCGAGGTCGCCCCGGTAGGGCGTCTCCGTCGTCTTGGCGGACTCGGCGTAGGCCTGCTTGCCCTCGGTCGCCTCCTCGCGAACGCCCGCTCCGTGCTTCAGGGCCACCTCGGCGACC
>JACDAS010000276.1 GCA_013695295.1 Actinomycetota bacterium
GTACGCCCGCTCCTGTTCACGCGTGAGGAAGGCTCCGGGCCGGCGATGCGACGGCCAGACCGAGCGCAGTGCCCGCTCCAGGTTCTCGGGTTGGCGGTCAAGCAGCGGCAGACCGAAGAAGCGCTCGAGCGCGTGATGAACAGCATTCGCCTGGCAGAGAACAGGGCTCGGCTGCTCGTCGCGTGGCAGCCGTTCGACGTCAGACAAGTAGAACGACTGCGGGCACGAGCGATAGCGACCGAGTGCGGCTGGCGACAGGCGATCGGGAAACGAGGCGAGGGCGTCGGCGACACCGCCGCTGCTCACGCAGCCCGCCGAATCTCAGTATCGACGGCGCCTACAGCAAGACGGCGCCGCAGCCGCTCTAGCGCCTGCTCCTCGGCTGCCTCAACCGCCGCTGTCGGAGCATCGAGCACACGGGCAACAACGGCGGGCGACAGTTCCGGCCCGTAGCCGTAGCGGAGCAGAATGACATCACGTTCGAAGCAGGGCAGAGCGTGAACTAGGCTCCTGACGAAGCCTGGGGCGAAGCGATGGCGATTGCTCGATGGCATCCGCCAGAGGGTGCTGAGTGAGACTGCCTGCACAGCGACTCCCTTCCGTTGAGGGGGAGCAGCGCGTCTGAGGCGCGCAGCCCCTATTGATGATCACTTGATCAACAGTAGGACGCGAAGCGGCGGAATTCGAATTGCACGCCCATGGCGGAGGCGAGACCGCCCGTAGACTCGATGGGGAAGCTCCGTCATGGACCCCGGTAATGCATCCCCTCTCGATCCGGAGCTGCGCCCGACCCAGGTCGACTGGGTCAGGGTGCAAAAATCACGCATTGGTGGCCTCGGCGTCATCCAGGGCGTACGGGAGCGGCTGAGCGAGATGGGGTAGCGCCCGCAGCCCCTCGCCCCGCAGAGGGCTGCTACAAGAACCACTCGTGAGCGAGGCGCGGGCAGCCGGGATGATGCGGAAGGAGATCCACCGGCTCGTCAATCTCTACATCGGCGTGTCGGACGGGTACCTCGGCGATTTCAGCTACCGAACCCACCACGACTTCTACCCGGTCTACTGCGACCTCGACATCAACCCGAACGACTACGCAGGAACTACACGCGAACGGTTCATCGAGTTCCTCTCGAGCCGGCCACCTCATGAGCAGGCGACAATCGTCCGCGGGGTTCTCGAGAAGTATCCGCCCGGCAGCACGCCGCTCCGCAGCAAGGAGATCCACGACGAATACCGTGCAATCGCCGACCGGCTGGAACGCGGCGCGATGGTGGCCGGGGATGCGCCCGCGGCCACGGCCGACGTAGTACAGCGCGCGATCGACGACGTGCAGGTGCAGCTTGACAAGGGTGAGCCGACCAACGCGGTGGACAGAGTCCACACGTCCCTGCACGGTCATCTGCAGCACCTATGCGAGGCAGCCGGCATCGACTACGACAGGAAGACGTGAGCACGGCGCTGCTGAAGAAGCTCCGACGCCAGCATCCGGAACTTCAGGATCTCGGCCCCCGCTCTCAGGACATCGAGAAGGTGCTGAACGCCGCCGGTGCGATGCTTGACGCTCTGACGCCCGTTCGGAACAACGCAAGCCTCGCGCACCCGAACAAGGAACTACTCGGACGAGATGAAGCCCAACTCGTCGTGAACGCAGGCCGGACGCTGCTGATGTACCTCGATCGGAAGGTCGGGGCGGCGTAGGAGTCGAGGGGTGGTTGCGCTGACGACCGCCGCGTCACAGTCATTGCTGCCGCGGCAGGCGACGCTGTCGTCGCGGAACTCAGTCAGTCGGCGCCGAGGCAGGCGCCGCCAGCGGCGACGCTCTGCGAGCGCCAGCCATTCCTCTCGGCGCGTCGGCGTTTCCACTCAGCTCCTGCAGTACGCGGCGAAGAGCCGGATGTCCTGCGCGCGCGGCAAAGGCAACCGGTGGCGCGGGCGGGGTGGTCGCCTGCCGTGCAAGAGCCTTCCGCGCCGCAGCCCGCTGGAGCCGCAGCTGCGGCGCGATCAGCCCGACCCAGGCCAGCTCGAACTCGCTGATCAGGTAGCGGCTGCCGATCATCCGCGCCGGCAGCGTGCCGCGGGCGATGCGCCCGCCGAGGCTGTTGACGGCCAGGCCGGTCAAGGCGCTGGCTTCGACCGTCGTCAGCAGCACGTCGTCGAAGCCGGCGTCGCCGGGCGTCGGGCCCCAGACCTCGTGCCAGGCCGCACGGATGATCTCGTCGATCGTCAGGCCGGCAACGCCGTGCAGGTTGCTGGGGATCGCGGCGTAGCTTCTAACGGCGCCCCAACAAAGCACCGAGGCGGTCGAAGCGGTCAGCTAAGCGCGGCGAAACAAAGGCCCGAATGGACGTACCTTGGCCAGCTGGTCGAGCGATGGCGCCAGCAAGAGGTCGAGGGCTGTCTTGGTGACGATGCCCCAGAGGAAGGCGTTGGCGTAGTCGATCCAGTCGCCCCAGGCCTTGTCCATGTAGAGGGTGCTCATGCCGGTGACGACTGCGATCAGGAAGGCAACAATGGCGAGCGCCGCCTCTCGGCGGAACCCGAACTCCTTCAGCTTCTCGAGCTCGGCGGCACTCGACGAAAGCGGCGCGGGTAGCGGCTGCGTAACCGGCGCCGGTGCGGCGGGCACCTCGGGGTAAATGCGTTCAAGGAGACCGCCCTCAACCAAGTTCCAGCTCGTAACCCCAGTGAGTGTTCGCACGAACTCCGAAGCCTTAAGCTTACGGCCTACCTGGAGATCGTGAATGCTCTTGTGCACCTCGGCCAAGGCGCCCTCAATGTCCTCGGAGGCGAACTGAGTCTCATCCCGCACCTCCCACAGTCGCCCCGCCAAGGCCTCTAGTGAACGCGCGCACGCATCGTTCTTGTCATCGAGGGCATCGATCTGGCCTAACTCGTAAATGTAATCGCTGATCAGCCGCTCATACTTCTTCCATGAAGTCGCCAGTGCGGTCTTGGTCTGGACGTCCTTGACCCGCTGACTGAGCTCGGCCAGGTCGAGGACGCGTTCTCCGCCAAACAAAGCAAGCGCGTCGGCGCGAAGCGGCGGCGGTTCGCCGTCGAGGCCAGGCTCACGCTTCGCCAGCGCATCGGTGGCCGTCTTCAACGCCGGGAAGTCTGTGGCAAGGGCACGCAGTTCGGTCGCCGCCGTTGCCAGCTTTGCCAGACGCTCCTCGATTTTCTTCACCTTTTCGGCGTCGAGCTGGCTGAACGAGGCGAAGCCGAGCGCGTCGATCTTCGTTTTCAGCTCCGTGCCTTCGCTGGCGGCCGCGCTGGCGACGGTGAAGCCGGCCCAGTCGGTGTCCTTGGCGGCGCGATCGAACTCGCCTTGGGCATCGTCGAGGTCGGTCAGGGTCTCCCCGAGTCGTAGCCGCAGGTTGAAGATCGCCCGGCCGGAGCCAGCCAGGCGCAACAGGAGCAACCCGGCCAGGATGCCTAGGGCCAGCATCCCCGCGGCCCAGCCCCAGGCGTCGGAGACGGCCGCCTTGATCGTCACGTCTCCGGCTTTGTCGTCTGCCGGAAGTAGGTCGACCTTTCCTTCGTAGTCGCCGACGCCGCTGATGTGGTCGAGAACCAGCTCGATCGTGCCGCCGCCACCTTCTTCTTTGACCTCGCCCCCATAGCGGACGCGGGCACTGCCGGCGTCTCCCGAGAGCGCCCCGACCTCACCGGTCGGCAGCGCAAGGGCGGCCGGGTCTTTCACCTCGACGCCTTCCTTGAGCGGGATCTCAACCTCGGCGTCGCCGCGACAGAAGTGACCAAACGGGACGTAGCAATGTACGGTCGCCTCCGTCGTCTCAACCGCCGGCTCGGGGTCGATGCTGCCGGCAGTACCGACGACGACCGTCAACGGCACCCGCACCCCCGCCCCACCGTTGACGAATGCGATCACCGTCCCCTGATAGCGGCCATCGGACGGCGCGGCTGTACCGGTGGCGCTCAGCTCTAGCGGCGCACCTTGTCCAGGGCGAAGCGGTCGAGTCGCGCCCTCGCCAGGGACGACCAGGCGTGCGCGGACGCAACCACGGCAAAGCGCCACCCCTTCGCCGTTCTTGATCGAGCTGACAGCGAGACCGATTTCCATCCGGCTTCCGGTGTCGTTGAGCAGTTCGCCAGCCTGCTTGGCGAGCTTGAGGTCGGCCCACTTGACCGTTAACTCCGCCGGCCGAAACTGAACCGGCGCCGACGCACTGTCAGCCGCAGCTCCAGCCGGAGCTAACGCCAGCGCAAGCGTGAACAGCCACATAAGCGGCCTCAACCTGCTGATCACCTCGCCATCTTTTCACGTTGGCAACGCGAAGGCAAGAGCCCGAAAACTCGCGAGCGGGCCTCCCAACGTCCCATCCGCTGGCCGTACACAGCGCACGGCCGCGTCGCTCGCAAGGACGCCTGATCTGACTGACGAGGAAGAGCGGCGGCCCCGGTCACGAACTGGTCGGGATGACGAGTCGGACGAAGCGGTCGTTGCGCGAGGAGCTCCCCGCGCTGCTCGAGCAGCGCAATCGCTCTTTGCGCAGTCTGGCTGATGAAGTCGGCGTCAACGCCTCCTACCTGTCGCGGATCCTGCGCGAGGAAGCAGCGGGGGCGCGACGCCCGACGGCGGCGATCGCCCAGCGGATCGCCGGGGCGCTCGACCTGCCGGCCGATTACTTCCCGGAGGCGCGTGAAGCTTTCGTCGTCGACCGCATCCGTGATGACGCGGAGCTACGCGACCGCCTCTACGACCGGATGAGGCGCGGAAGTTGAGGCCCCGCGTACTCGCCGTCTGCACGGCATCCGCGTTAGCCTTTTGATCGCACCCGCTCCTCCGGCCCGATTAACCCGTGCCACACGAGGTTGAACTCACTGACCAGGTAGCGGGAGCCGCGACGCTCGCCGGGGAGCGTTCCTCGACGCAGACGCCCGCCGAGGGCGTTGACGCGGATCCCCGTCAACACACTCGCCTCTGCCGTCGTCAGCAGATTCTCCTCGTAGTCGGCGTCGCCCGGCATCGGGCCCCAGACCTGGCGCCAGGCGCGGCGAATGATCTTGTCGATCGTCAGGCCGGCGATGCCGTGCATCTTCTCGGGGATGTCCGCGTAGACCGAGTGCAGTGTCTGAGCGCTATGCCCGAACTGGCGCGCTACCTCCTGCGAGGAGTAGTTGCCCTTGCCGTGATGGCGGCGCGCGTGCAACATCGTCGTCGCGCCGATATGCCGCAGCAGATACGGGTCGAACGCGCCTGGCGCTGAGGTCGCGCGCGTTGCTGCCAAGCCGGCGCGCTCGAGTGCCGGATACCAGACGTCATCACGCCAGTTGCCCCAGTCGAGCAGCCCACCGTCGCAGTTCGAGAAGACGAGCGCATCCAGATCCGGCTCGCCCTGCGCCTGCCAGACCAGCTCGAGCAGCTCGGCGATGGCGTCGAACAGGTAGAGGACGCGCCGCCCGGTCTTCGGCTGGCCGAGCAGGAGATGGCCGCCGACATCTTTGACCGCCTCGTCAGCGGTGATGTGGCGCAGCCAGCCCTTCGCGTCCCGAAACCATGACCAGCGGGCAGCGCAGATGTCCTGGGGCCGCAAACCGGTCGCGATCAGGAACGGGACGACACGGCGCTCGATCAGCTTCGCCGCAGAGTCGGCGCGCATCCCGACGCCGACCTCGGCGAGGGTGCGCGGGTGCATCACCTCTGTCGGGCGGACACGCCGATGGCTGCCCGAGTGGCCGCCGCGTGAGCGCTCGCGCTTGAAGCGGATGATCCCGTGGAAGGGATTGCGCCGCACCACCCCGCGGACGCGGGCGTGCTCGAGGATGGCACTACCGACCTTCAAGATTGCGTCGGCAGCGGCAACCGGGAACTCGCCGGCGCGGCGATGGCTGACCGGGTAGGTCTTGTGCTTGACGATCTTCTGCTTGATCCGGTCGATTGCCAGCGGCTGCTCTTCGAGCTCGGCGAGCGTCAACTGACCAGCTATCGGCAGCAAGTCTTTCTCCATCACCCGTGCGTAGTCGCGCCGCGTGATCACGTCGAGGATCAGCCCGGCCTCGGGCCAGTAAGCCTCGTCCGCGTAGCGCTCAAGCGTCCAGCCGCGAATGCCGAGGACAGTTTGCGTCGCTGGGTCGCCGACGCTAATCCGCGCCTGCTCCTTGATCCTGGCCCGCAGCTCAGCCGCCTCCTGCCAACTACCGACGGTGCCGCCGGGCAGGCCCCCGGCGCCGCGGTAGTGGAAACGGCGGTTGCCGTCGCCGTCGAGACGCAGGTAGACCTCGCCGCCGATCGCCCTCTGCGCGCCCTTGCCGAGCTTGCGCAGCTCCTTCTCGGCGCGGCGCAGCTGAGCCTCAGAGGGAGCCTTCACGCAGCCCTCCTCGCCTGCGCGGCGACCTTGCGCTGCTTCAGCTCCTCGAGCTCTGGCACCGCGAAGCGCGGCGTCGACGGCTGCGTAACAGTCACAGGCGCAGCGCCAGCGTTCAGGTACCCGTCGATGCTCTCCCGCAGGACGAGAGCGCGGCTACCGACTTTGACCCGCAGCAGCTCGCCCCCGTCGCAGAGGCGATCAATCGTCCGCACGGAAACGGCGAGTAGATTGGCGGCATCGAGCCGACTGAGAAGAAGTGACGCAGTTTCCACTCTCTGAAAGTGGCGAACGCCTTCGCAACAATGGATGAAAAACTTCGTGGATCTCGAAATATTTTCCCCGCAAATAGCGGCAACCTCTGCTCGTTTCGACTGCACGTCTCTCGTAGTGCCTTCGGCTAACAGCGAAGTGGGCGGAACGCTCTCGATCAGACCACTCGTCCTGTTCACATTTTCGAAGGTAGGTACTGCGCTCGCCACAATGGAAAGTGCGTTCGCGCAGCGCCGATCGCGACTCGCGTGATCTGCCTCGTTCGACCTCTCGAAGGTAAGTACAGCCCGTGCCTCTTTGGAAGTCGTGGCCGAGCGCGCGTAGTCGCCCCTCCCTCCCGATCGTGCCCCCCGCCCTCACCCGTCGAAGGTAGGGCGTACCCCCTGCTCTATGGCGCGCGGCGCCCCAACACGACCCGACATGACAGCCGTTCGTTCGCACGGCCGTTCGCACGGCCTGCGAAAGCCCCTCTTCGCCTCCGCCCGCTCCCCTAAGCTCGTCCTGATGGAAGCCCAACTCCTGGCTTGGTTCAGCCAAAACGGCCGCGACCTCCCCTGGCGGCACACGCGCGACCCGTACGCGATCCTCGTTTCCAAGGTGATGCTCCAGCAGACGCAGGTCGAGCGCGTGGAGCCCCGTTACCGCCGCTGGCTCGAGCGCTGGCCGACCGTTGGGGCTCTGGCCGCCGCTGCGGTTGCCGACGTCATCCGCGAATGGCAGGGCCTCGGATACAACCGGCGCGCCGTCAGCCTCCATCAGGCCGCGCAGCGTGTCGCCGCCGACGGTTGGCCCGCCGACTTGACGGAGCTCCCGGGCGTCGGCCGTTACACCGCGGACGCGGTCCGAAGGTTCGCGCTCGGGCAGGCCGTGCTGCCTGTCGACACGAACGTCCGGCGCGTGCAGGAGCGGACCGGCTACGACTTCGACCCCGCCTGCGCCGCTGCCTTGATGGATCTCGGCGCGACGGTCTGCATCGCGCGCGTCCCCCGTTGCGGAGCCTGCCCGCTCTCCGAGGGCTGCCCCTCGCGCGGCCGTCGCTACGAGCCGCTGCGCCGGCAGTCGCGCTTCGAGGGCTCGTTCCGGCAGCGGCGGGCGAGGACGCTGGGACTCCTCGTCGAGGGACCGCGGCCGCTGGAGCAGCTGGACGCCGACGCCGTCGCCTCGCTGCGCGCGGACGGCCTCGTCGCCGTCTACGAGTCGATCGCCCAGCTCCCCGCAGCCTGAGTACCCTGCCCCAGGTGGGGATCGCGATCTGCGAGGTGGGTCCGCGCGACGGGCTGCAGAACGAGGCCCGGATACTCGAGCCGCGGACGCGCGCCGAGCTCGTCCGCCGCCTGACCGATACGGGCCTGCGGCACCTCGAGGTGGCGAGCTTCGTCAAGCCGGAGCGCGTGCCGCAGATGGCGGGCGCCGAGGAGGTGGTCGCCACCCTCGAGCCCCGCGAGGGGGTCGTCTACTCGGGCCTCGCCCTCAATGAGCGCGGCTACGAGCGGCTCGCGGCGACGGGGCTCGAGGAGGTGCATTACTCGGTCTCGGCCACCGACGAGTTCGGCAGGCGCAACGCGAACGCGACGACAGAGGAGTCCGTCGCCGCAGCGGCGGCGATCGTCGCCCGCGCGCACGCCGACGGGCGTCGCGCGAACGTGACGATCAGCGTCGCCTTCGGCTGCCCGTTCGAAGGCCGTGTGGATCCGGGGCGCGTGCTCGAGCTCGCGGGCCGCCTGGCCGCCGCAGGCGTCGACGAGATCGTCGTCGCCGACACGATTGGTGTGGGCGTGCCGCGGCAGGTCCGGACGCTGGTCGAAGGTACTGTGGGGCGCGGCCCGGCGGTCGGCGTGCACCTCCACAACACGCGCAACACGGGTTTCGCGAACGCGTACGCGGCGCTCCAGGCGGGTGCCGACGTGCTCGACTCCTCCGTCGGCGGCGCGGGCGGCTGCCCCTTCGCCCCGAAGGCGACGGGGAACATCGCGACGGAGGACCTCGTCTACCTCCTCGAAGGCGAGGGGGTCGAGACCGGCGTCGACCTCGATGCCCTGATCCGCGTAGCGGCGTGGCTGGAGGGGGAGCTCGGCCGGGAGCTGCCCGGCCAGCTGCACCGCGCCGGCCCGTTCCCCTAGAGGCTTGATGTGAAACTCTGCCGCCGTCGGGGGTGCTCCAGGCCAAGCCGGGCACCGCGGTCGATTGCGGCGCGTAGCAGCGCTACGTGTCGCGATCGAGCGCGCTGAGCCGGCGCCGTGCCTGGGGCGCCAGCCGGCCCGGCTGAGTTTCGCATCAAGCCTCTAGATCGTGTGGCGCATCCAGACGTTCGGCTCGACGTGGCGGCCAACGCCGTCGCGGACGACGAGCGGCGCGAGCATCTCCGGCACGACGTAGTCGCCGTCCTCGGGGAGCGTGAGACCGGTCCACTCCTGCCAGTCGGTCACGGGCGCCACGATCGTCATCGACTCCGGGGCGGGTCGCAGGATCTCGCCGCCGACGCGCTCGTGCAGCCGGATCCACGGGTCGAAGTGCGACCCATCGGGGCGGCGCCAGCGCGCGTAGCGCTCGATCGGGATCAGCGGGTAATGCGCCTTTGCCGTCGGGCGCACGGCCGCGATCAACGCCTGAAGTCCCGCGGCGCGTCCGGCCCCCCGCATCGCCTCGATCATGCGCGAGCCGAGCCGCTCGCCGCGACGTCCCGGGACGATGCCGATCCAGAGCGCGGTAAGCGCGTTCGGCTCGCCAGTTCCCTCGGCGGCGCGCTCGTAGGCCGTATCCCAGCCAGAGGGAAGGTCGTCGAGCGTGCCGTCCCACGCGACCGGAATCGAGCGAGCCTCTGCGATCGGCTCGCCGGCGTCGAGGAGGACGAGCTGGAAGTCCGCGAAGTCGTCATCGAGCCGGCGCCAGTAGCGCTTGCCCATCTCGTTGTGGCTCATGTATTCGGGAAAGTTGCGCCGGAAGGGGTCCCGGCGCTCGTGTAGCCCAGGGCGGTCGGCGTAGCGGACGAGCTCGAGCGTCATCGCCGCCGCAAGAGGGCCACCGCCTGCGCGGCGAGACCCTCGCCCCGCCCGGCGAAGCCGAGCCGGTCGGTCGTGGTCGCCCGCACCGCGACTCGCTCGGCCCCCACGTCGAGTGCCCCGGCCAGCCGCTTCGCCATCTCGAGCTGGAGGTGCGCGATCCGCGGTTCCTCGCCGATCAGCACGCAGTCGGCGTTCACCAGCTCCCACCCTTCCTCGCCCACCCGCGCGTACGCCTGGGTCAGCAGGTCGAGCGACGAGGCGCCGCGGAAGTGCTCGTCGTCGGAGGGAAAGAGGGCCCCGATGTCGCCCAGGTTTGCGGCACCAAGGAGTGCGTCGGTGAGCGCGTGCGCGATCACGTCGCCGTCCGAATGGCCGGCGAGGCCCCTTTCGGAGGCGATCTCGATGCCGCCGAGGACGAGCGGGACGCCCTGCTCGAGCGCGTGGGCGTCGACGCCGATGCCGACGCGGAGCTCAGCCTGTGGCCGCGTCATCCAAGCAGCTCCTGACGGGCGCTCCGCCCCTCTAGGACAGTGACGGTCTCGTAGCCCGCGCCGCGGAGAAGCTCGACCGCCGCGGGGAAATCCTCGCCGACGAGCGCCGGCACGTGCGCGTCGGAGGCGAGCGTCGCGGGAACCTCCTTTGCACGGCAGGCCTGCAGGAGCCCCGGATCGGGGTACAGCTCGCCGACCGGCTTCCGGAGCCCGGCGGTCGAGACCTCGACCGCGAGGCCGCCCTCGGCGGCGGCGGCCGCGGCAGCCTCCTGCAGCTCGGCGACGACCTCTGGAGCCGGGCGCCGCCCGAAGATCTTGGCGAGGTCCGGATGGGCGAGGACGTCGACGCAGCCGCTCCGCGCCAGCTCGCCGAGCGCGGCGAAGTAGCGGCGCCAGACGTCCTCGACCGACAGGGCGCCCCAGAGACCCGGCTCCTGGTCGACTGCCAGGCCGTCGAGCCAGTGCACGGAGCCCAGCAGGTAATCCCAGGGGTATGGCTCGAGCAGGGCGGCGAGCTCGGTTTGCCGCGCGCCGAGGTAGTCGACCTCGAGCCCGAGCTTGACGGGCAGCCCGCGCCGCTTCGCCTCGACGAGCACGCCGGCGTACCGCTCGAGGTCGAAGACGCAGCGCTCCGTCTGGTACGGGAGCGTCCAGAGCCCCCGGGTCTCCCGGAAGTAGTAGACGTGCTCGGTGAACCCGAGCTCGTCGATGCCCCGCTGCCCCGCGACCTCCACGAACCGCTCGATCGCCTCGACCGTGTGGTCGATCGACTCGTCGGGCGCCCGCAGGTGTAGGTGGTAGTCGACGATCACGCTCGGCGCCAGAGCTCCACGAGCTCGAGGTCGGCGGCAGAGGTGACCTTGAGCAGGTGCGGGTCGCCGGCGACGGCCTTCATCCGGCCCCCGGAGGCCTCCACGAGGGAGGAGCAGTCGGTCGCGCTCGACATGTCGCCCGCGGCTGCCCGCCGCAGTACGGACGCGACGAAGGCCTGCGGGGTCTGGGCGGCGGCCAGCTCGGCGCGATCGAGCGTCTCCACCACCGCCTCGTCCCGAACGCGCTTGACGGTGTCCGCAAGCGGCAGGACCGGTACCGCTCCGTCCCACCCGGCGGACAGGGCGCTCAGCAGCCGCTCGACGACCTCCTGCGAGACGAGCGGCCTGGCCGCGTCGTGGACGAGGATCACCGCGGCCTCCTCGGGTACCTCCTCGAGCGCGCGCCGGAGCGAGTCCGCCCGGGTCAGCCCACCGGTCACCGTCGCCGTCACCTTGCCGCAGCCGAGCTCCTCTGCGAGGAGGATCGCCGGCTCCTCCCACCCGGCCGGAGCAACGACGACGATCGCGTCCACCCAGCCGGAGGCCTCGAGCCGCTCGAGGCTCTCGGCCAGGAGCACCCGCTCTCCCAGTCGCACGAAAGCCTTGGGTCGGTCCGCGCCGAGCCGCTCACCCCGTCCCGCGGCGAGCAAGACCGCCCAGACGCCACCGGAGCTAGGCAGTCGCGGCGGCGGTGGCCTTCGTCGTAGGCTTGCCGTTCACGCCCGCGTCGGAGAGGACGTCGTCGAGCCAGAGCGCGGCCTCGTCCTCGTCCATCGCCTTCGCGTACATCAACTCGCTGGCGAGGATCTTCTTCGCCTTCACGAACATCTGCTTCTCGCCTGTCGACAGGCCCTTCTCGTGGTCCCGGAGCGACAGATTCCGCACGACCTCGGCGAGCTCGAAGATGTCGCCCGTCTTCATCTTGTCGCGGTTGTGCTTGAACCGTCGGTTCCAGTTCTTCGGCATCGTGGTGCCGGACCCGGTCAGTGCCTTCAGCACCTGGCCAACCATCTCCTCGTCGATCACGCGGCGGAGGCCCACCTTCTCCGCGTTCTCGGCCGGAACGTTGACGGTCATGTCGTTGTGGAGGATCTGGATCGTCAGGTACTCGCGCTGCTGTCCGAGCACATCGCGCTTCTCCCGTTTCACGACCGTCCCCGCCCCGTGGTGGGGGTACACCACCTTGTCGCCGATCTTGAACAAGCGGAGCCTCCTTCGTTTTCCGGTAGCCACGAAGAACGCCGGCGGAGCGATTACCGCCGGCGTATCAGAGTCCCACTCTAGCAAAAATCCCCGCAAAATCCTAACTTTTCCGGCTTTACGGGCGTACTGGAGAAAAAAGCCCTGCTCAGAGCGGGCTTGCCCGCGCGGGCTCCCTGGCGACGAGTCCGAGCCCGAGCGCCTGGCGCACGGTCTCCGCGGCGACGATCGATCTCCGCCCCTGCCGCACGGTAGTCCCCGCCGGCGCGAGGACCGTCTCGATCTTCAGCTTCGCGCACTCCTCGAGCCTCCGCTCGGCCTGCGCCGCTGGCCGAAGGCGTCCCGTGAGACCGATCTCGCCGAAGGCCGCGAGGCCGTCCCGGACCGGAGCCCCTCTCGCCGCCGAGGCGATCGCGAGCGCCACGCCGAGGTCGGCGCCGGGCTCGTCGATCCGGACGCCGCCGGCGACGTTGACGAAGACGTCCGCCTGCCCGAGCGCGACGCCAGCGTGGCGTCCGAGCACCGCGACGATCATCGCGAGCCGCTTCGGATCGACTCCCGTCCCCACGCGGCGCGGCATCGCGAGATCGGTCGGAGCAACGAGCGCCTGGATCTCTAGCAGCAGCGGGCGCGAGCCCTCGAGCGTGCAGGCCACCGCCGCGCCGATCTCGCCTCCCGCCGTCCGGCCGAAGAGCTCCGACGGGTCGGGCACCCCCTCGAGCCCGGCCGCCGTCATCTCGAAGACGCCAAGCTCGTTCGTCGAGCCGAACCGGTTCTTGACCGCGCGCAGGATCCGGTGCTCGCGGTAGCGATCGCCCTCGAACTGGAGCACGCAGTCGACGAGGTGCTCGAGCACGCGCGGGCCCGCGACCGAGCCGTCCTTCGTCACGTGGCCGACGAGGAACGTCGCGACCCCACACTCCTTCGCCACCCGCAGCAGCCGCGCGGCCGCCTCGCGCACCTGCGCGACCGAGCCGGGCGCAGAACCGAGCTCGGCCGAGTAGAGCGTCTGCACCGAGTCGATCACGCAGACGTCCGGACGCTCCCGTTCGAGCGTGGCGCAGATCGTCTCGAGCTCGGTCTCGGCCAGGATCTCGACTCCGCCGGCGCCGCCGAGACGCTCGGCGCGAAGCTTCACCTGCGCTGTCGACTCCTCGCCCGTCACGAGCAGCGCCCGATGCTCACGGGCGATCGCGGCGAGGGCCATCAGCAGGAGCGTCGACTTGCCGACGCCCGGCTCGCCCCCCACGAGGACGAGCGAGGCCCGAACGAGGCCGCCGCCGAGAACGCGGTCGAGCTCGGAGACTCCCGTGGAGAGTCGCGGCGCCTCTTCGACCTCGACGTCGACGAGCCGCAAGAGAGGGCGGGCCACCCTCGCGGAAGCCGCCTTCCTTGCCGGCGCCGCCTCCTCGACGAGTGTCCCGAAGGCGCCGCAGCCGGGGCACCGTCCGAACCAGCGCCCGCTCGCATAGCCGCACTCGGAGCACGAATGCTGGACCGCGATCTTCGCCACTTCTCCAGTCTAGGAGCGGCATCCGACACCGTCTGTGCCGAGTTCGTGAAAGACGACTACTGCGTCGAGTTCGGGTCCTCTCCCTGGGCGAGCTCCAGCGACCCCTGCATCACGTCGTCGAAGTGGCGCTGCTGGATCGGCTTCACCCACGTCGCCAGGTCCTGAACTTCGCGGTTTCCGGCCTTGCGAGCCATCGTCTCGACGATCGACCAGTGCCCGACCTCCCCGGCCTCCGCCATGGTCAGGAACTCGAAGCCGTCGAGCGCGTCCGCGTCGTCGCCCAGGTAGGTCGACATCATCTCGGTCGCCTCGGCCTTCGTCTCGCGCGCCTTCTCGAGAATCGCCGTCTTCTTGCCCTCGAGGGACCCGGCGACCTCCGTGCCGCGCTCCTCGGTCTCCTTCGCCTCCCGATGCATCCGCTCGAGCTTCGCGACGAGCTCCGCGGCGCCCTCCTCCTCGGTCAGCTTCCGCACCTTGTCCGTCGCGCCCTGTGCGGCCATGGCGAGGCCGAGCGCCTCGCCGAGCTTGCTCTCGAGATTCGTCAGTTCCGCCACTTCAGCCTCCTGGTAGCTGGAGGCTGTCGCATTCCCGTGACCGCGCCGAGCAAACGGCGGCTCGTATTTCTTGCCTCGTCAGTCCTCTGTGCCGTCGTCCGCGTCGGCTGAGCCCTCCGGCTCCTCCGGCGGAACGGTGACCTTCTCGGGCTCGGGCGGGGCCCCCGGGATCACCGAGATGTCGATCTCGTCGCCGTCGGCCTGTCGGCCGACCACGATCGTCGAGCCGGGCGTCAGGCTGGAGCCGAGCACGAAGTCGGCGAGCGGGTCCTCGATGAAGCGCTGGATCGCTCGACGGAGCGGGCGGGCGCCCATCGCCGGGTCGTAGCCCTTGTCGACGAGAAGATCCTTGGCCTCGTCGGTCAGCTCGATCGTCACCTCGTGCTCGCCCATCTGCATCCGCAGGCGGTTCAGCACCAGGTCGACGATCTGCTTGATCTCGTCCTTGGCCAGCTTGTGGAAGACGATCACCTCGTCGATGCGGTTCAGGAGCTCGGGGCGGAAGACCTTCTTCAGCTCGCCCATGATCC
>JACDAS010000294.1 GCA_013695295.1 Actinomycetota bacterium
CGCCGCGCGGATCAGGCCCTGCCGGGTCGGGTTCTTGCCCGCCCGCCGCAGGGCGTCGACCATCGTGAAGGCGCTCGCCATGCCGTAGAAGTGGGCGACGGCCTTCGGGTCGGAGCCCCTCGCGTACCTGTTCATGATCGAGCGGTAGAGCCTGACCCCCCGGTCGCTCGTCCAGCGCGGGTTGGTCGGATCCTTCAGGTAGGCGAGGCTGATCGAGCCCTCGGTCGCGGCTCGCGAGGTGTTCAGGCGCGCGATCTCCATCACGGCCGGGTCGATCGAGACCGAGGTGATGTAGACCTGGGGGTGCCAGCCGAGCTTGTCAGCGGCCACGAAGGCCTGGATCGTCTGCTTCGGCAGCGCGAACAGCATCAGCACCTTCGCGTTCGAGGCCCGGAGCTTCGCGATCTGCGAGGAGACGTCGGGGTCGGTGACCTCGTAGGTTTCGCGCGCGGCGATCGTCGCCTTGCCGCGGAGGGCCGACTCGAGCCCGCGCACGAGCTCGCGCCCGTAGTCGCTCGACTCGGAGAGGATTGCGACACTCGTCCCCGGCTTCGTGGTTGCGACCTGACGGCCGAAGGCCCTGCCCTCGGCCGCGAAGTTGAGCAGGTAGCCGATCGTGCCCGGGTACTGCTTTGCCTCGCGGCCGAGCGCGGACAGCCCGCTTCCGACGAAGAGCTGGGGGACGCCGCCGTCCGTGAGGTAGCGGCGCACGGCGAGCACGTGCTCGGTGCCGACGCTGCCGAAGATCGCGAACACCTTCTCCTGCTCGACCAGCCTGCGGGTCTGCTGGACGGTCTGGGCCGGGTCGTAGGCGTCGTCCAGGTAGAGGTAGCGAATCTTCCGGCCGAAGACGCCGCCGTTCGCGTTCACGTGCTTGAAATAGGCGTCCGCCCCGGCGGCGATGACGCCGAAGGCGGACCCGGGGCCGCTGAGCGGAACCGTGCCCCCGAGCAGGATCTCCTTCGCGGTGATGCCCGGCGGAGCTGCGCCGACGGCGCCCGGGATGCTGACCCAGAGCGCAGCGAGGAGGGCCAGCGCGAGCGGGGTGGAGCGGCTCATCTGGAGATGGGCGTCTTCAGCGTCGGCAGGCGGACGGTCGCCTTGCCGAGCGTTACGTTCGAGCCCGCTGGCAGCGGCACCTGCAGGTAGACGAGGTTCCTCGGGTCCTGAGCCGTCGAGCTGCTCGCGAGCGTCAGGCGGAGCCTCGACCGGGGCGGGATCAGGGTCGCGTTGCTCGCGAGCGCGAAGCGCACCGTGCGCGGCCTGGGGCCGAGCGCGGTCTGGATGCCACCGTCGCTCAGGATCACCTCGCCCTTCGGCGTCAACGCGCTCAGCACGGCGACGAGTCTCGGAAACTGCGTGGTCGAGGAGGCCTCGACGCTGACGACGGGAGCGCCGAACTGCTCGATCGGCACCTTCGGGAGTGCGATCGTCCTGACGACCTTCGCGTTCTCGTCGATCGTCGCCTTCCCCGGCATGGAGGCGACGTACACGCGGGTGGGCGGGAGGGCGGGGTAGGAGACCGCCTTCCCCCTCCACGGGCTCGGCGCCACCTCGACCGGTGGCCGGGTGTCGATCCCGTTCGGCGCGTTCTTGAGGAAGCGGTCGAACCAGAGCTGGGACTCGGCCAGGAAGTAGGGGAGGTCTGGGGCGATGAAGCTGGACGGGGGATGGCCGAGGTTGCCGACGTAGAGCCGCTTCGGGCCCTTGAGCTTCACGTAGGCCTGCAGCATCTGGTCGATCCCGAACGCGAAGTCGCGCCGGCCCTGCACCATGAAGGCGGGGGTCGCGATCCGGTCGAGGTGCTGGATGCTCGACCGCTCGGCCGTCAGGGCGCGGATCGTCGGCAGGTTCGTGCTCGCCAGCAGGTCGGCCTTGATCCCGGCGACGAGCGGCGAGACGGCGGAGGCCCGGATCTCGTTGAGGAAGCCGAACACGACGCCCGACTTGGTCAGGTCGTTCGGGACGAGCGCGCTGTAGAGGTTCGTCCACGTCTCGAACGTGTTGATCGCGGCGAACGGGACGCCCTCCACCGTCGCGCGCCAGGTGGCGCCGCCGCCGTAGGAGATCCCCCAGGCGCCGATGTGCGCACGGTCGACGCCGGGCTGCGAGGCGAGCAGCTCGAACATCGCGCGGACGTCGGCGATCTCGCGCGGGCCGTCGATCTCGACGACACCGCCCGACTCGCCGTGCCCCCGCGCGTCGAAGGTGAGCACCGCATAGCCGCGCGGGACGTACCAGGTCTCGGCCAGCAGGTTCATGTCGGTGCGCTGCCCGCCGAGGCCGTGCAGCATCAGGAGCCCCGGCCAGCCGGTGGCCGGAGGCGCTCCGTCCGGGAGGTAGAGGGTGGTGCCGATCGGGACCCCGTCATCGGCCGGTCGGATCGCGTCGGTCTTCGTGAAGGCCTGGGCGGCGCCGGCCGCAGCGAGCGCCGCGGCGAGCGTCGCCACCAAGACGGGCAGCCGGTGGATCACGGGGCCAGGGTACCCGCCGGCCTCGCTTTCTACAATCCATCGGTGGACCGGAGGCCGATCGGCGTCTTCGACTCGGGTGTGGGCGGGCTGACCGTCCTGCACGAGTGCCTCGTCACCCTTCCGCACGAGGACTTCCTCTACCTCGGCGACGGCGCGCGGCTCCCGTACGGGCCGAGGCCGCTGGCGGAGGTACGGCGCTTCGCACACGAGATCGCCGGCTACCTCCAGGAGCAGGGGGTGAAGCTGATCGTCGCCGCCTGCAACTCGGCCACCTCCGCTGCGCTGCCCGAGCTGCAGGAGCGACTCGTGGTGCCGATCGTCGGCGTCCTGACCCCCGAGGCGCATGCGGCCGTCCAGGCGACGCGGAACCGCCGGGTCGGGCTACTGGCGACGGAGGCGACGGTGGCGAGCGGCCGTTACGAGCAGCTCGTGCGGACGCTGGACGCGGGCGTTCGCCTCTTCTCGGTCGCCTGTCCGCGGCTCGTGCCGCTGATCGAGAGCGGCGACCCGTTCGGCGCGGCGACCACCGAAGCGGTCCGCGACTGTGCCGCGCCGCTCCGGGCGGCAGAGGTCGACACGGTGATTCTCGGCTGCACCCACTATCCGCTGATCCGGCCGATCCTTCAGCGCGTCTTCGGCCGTGAGGTGACGCTCGTCTTCTCGGCCGAGGAGACCGCGCGGGAAGTGGCCGAGACGCTGGCCCGGAAGGGGATCGAGAACGCGGGGGATCGGGAGGGGGAGTACCGGTTCCTCACGACCGGCGACCCGGAGCTCTTTCGCGCCACGGGCGCGCGCTTCCTGCAGCTCCCCCTCGGCGGGGTCGAGCGGGTCGAAGTCCGGACGCTCGCGCGGGCACTCGCATGAGCCGGGCCGAGGGACGCCGCCCGGACGGGCTCCGGCCTTTGCAGATCGAGCCAGACTTCCTCGAGCAGGCGAGCGGCTCGGCGCTCTTCTCCCAGGGGAAGACGCGCGTCCTCTGCACGGCGATGATCGAGGAGGGGGTCCCGCGCTGGCTCCGGGGCCGGGGGAAGGGCTGGCTGACGGCCGAGTACTCGCTTCTGCCGGCCTCCACGGGGCAACGGGTGCAGCGCGAGGCCAGCGCCGGCCGCCAGAAGGGCCGCACGATCGAGATCCAGCGCCTGATCGGCCGTGCCGTGCGGGCGGTCACCGACTTCGAGGCCCTGGGCGAGCGGACACTCTGGCTGGACTGCGACGTGCTCCAGGCCGACGGCGGCACGCGCTGCGCCGCGATCTCGGGCGCTTACGTGGCCGCGCGGCGGGCGCTCGACCGCTTCGGGCTCGGGCGGACGCTGTGCGACTCCGTCGGAGCAGTCTCGGTCGGCCTCGTCGCCGGCCGGCCGCTCCTCGACCTCGATTACTCCGAGGACTCGACTGCCGACGTCGACCTGAACGTCGTCATGACCGGGGACGGGCGCCTGATCGAGGTGCAGGCGACGGCCGAGCGGGAGCCGTTTTCCCGCGACCAGCTCGAGGAGCTGCTCGACCTGGCCGCCCTCGGGATCGAGGAGATCCGCGGCGCCCAGCAGCGCGCCGTCGAGGCCCCGCGGGCGTGACCGGGGCGGTCCGGGCCAGACTCGCCTCGAAGAACATGCACAAGCTCGCCGAGCTCCGGGCGGCGCTTCCCGATTGGGAGCTCGAGCTGCTGGAGGCCGTCTCCTTCCCGGCCGAGGAGGGCGAGACCTATCTCGACAACGCCCTGGTCAAGGCTCGCTTCGGAAGGGCGGCGCTGAGTGCGGGGGAGGCCCACGTCCTCGGCGAGGATTCGGGGCTCGAGGTCGAGGCTCTCGGCGGCGGGCCGGGCATCCACTCGAACCGCTGGGCCGCGGGTGAGGATCACGTCGACAGGCTCCTGGCCGCGCTCGAGGGCATCGAGGGCGAGGGGCGGCGCGCGCGGTATGTCTGCGAGCTGGTCGACCTCTCGCCGGCGGGCGTGGAGCTCCGCGGAACCGGCGTGCTCGAGGGCCGGGTCGCGACGGAGCGGCGCGGGAACGAGGGCTTCGGCTACGACCCCGTCTTCGTGCCCGCGGGCGAGACGCGGACGGTGGCCGAGCTCGGCGACGCGTGGAAGTCGAGGAACTCGCACCGGGCCCGGGCGGCGCAGGAGCTCTCTGCGGCCGTGGAGGAGCGGGCGGGCTAGGCCAGCCCCGCCGCCTCGTCGTGGGGAGCAGGCTCGCCGCGGCGCTGGCTTCGCCACCAGTTGACCTCGGCGCCGAACACGATCATGTTCGACATCACGTACAGCCAGACGAGCAGGATCACAGGCCCCCCGAAGGCCTGCGCCGCCGGGACGTTGTTCGACAGACGCAGGTAGAGGGGCAGCGCCTGGAAGGTGGCCTGCAGCGCGAGCGTCGCCAGGATCGTCCCCGGCAGTACCTCCTGGACGGTGAGCGGCGCGTTCGTGAGGCGGTAGTAGGCGGAGAAGAGGAAGAGGAAGACCGCAGCCGTCGAGATGAGCACCGACAACCCGTAGGCGACGATCGAGTTCGACACGAATCCGGGTGCGAAGCGCTTGAGCACCTCCGCGCCGATCGAGCCGATCAGCAGCCCGACGAAGAGCGTCACGAGCGAGCCGAGCATGAACACGACCGCAAGCGCCTTGCCGCGCAGGAACGAGCGGTTCGGTCTGCCGTAGACGACGTTGAGCGCCGACTCGAGCACGCTGAAGAGCGAGAGCGAGGTCCAGAGGAGGATCGCCCCGCCGACGATGCCGAGCGTGGTCGCGTTGTCCTGCACCGTCTGCACCGCTTTGACGATGTCCGTGATCGAGGCGCCGGGGAAGATCTCCCCCAGCTCCTCGACGAAGAAGCTCGACTCGTCGGCGCGACCGGCGAGGCCGAGGAGCGCCAGCGCGAGGAACATCAGGGGAAAGAAGGACAGGAGCGCGAAGTAGGCGATCATCGCCGCCAGATGCGTGCCTCGGTCGCGGAAGAACTTGCCGACGAGGGCCCCCATCAGCGCGGAGTATCGCTTCGCTCGAAGCTGTTAGCGTTGACTCGGGTGGACGCGAAGCAGGCACT
>JACDAS010000313.1 GCA_013695295.1 Actinomycetota bacterium
CATCCGGCGCCGACGTCGTCCAGCTCGACGAGCCGTACGTCCAGGCGCGGCCCGAGCGAGCACGCGAGTACGCGGTCGAGGCGATCTCGGCCGCGCTGGCCGGCGTGGAGGGAGAGACGGCGCTCCATATGTGCTTCGGCTACGGGCACTTCATCAAAGACAAGCCGGCCGGCTACTCATTCCTCGAGGAGCTGAACGAGACCCCGATCGATGCGCTGTCGATCGAGGCCGCGCAGCCGGGGCTCGACCCGTCCTTCCTGACGGGGATCCGGGGAAAGAAGGTCATCTACGGTGTCGTGAACAACGCGAGCCCGGAGGTGGAGACGCCGGAGCTCGTTGCCGACCGCATCCGCCGCGCGCTCGAGTTCGTCCCCCCCGAGCGGCTCATGCCGGCGCCGGACTGTGGCATGAAGTACTTGCCGCGGCCGGTGGCGTTTGCGAAGCTCCGCGCTCTGGTCGCGGGCACCGAGATCGTCCGCGGCGAGCTCTAGGGCCGCCTACCCTGCGCCCGTGAGGACGGCCTCGCCGCCCGCGGTGTACACGGCACGGCCGTCGCCGTTGAAGAGGTGCACACGGGAGAGGTCGAACGCCACCGGCACGACCTCGTCGGGCTCCACGGCGATCCCCGGCGGGGTCATCGCCTTGAGGATGCGGCCGTCGAGGTCGAGGTCGACGATCACCTCACCGCCGAGCGGCTCGACCGCGATCACCCGCAGCTCGCAGTGCGCCGGCTGGGCGCCGCTGCCGACGCGAACGTCCTCTGGGCGCACGCCCAGCTCGACCGCCCCGGCTCCTCCGACCGCTTCGAGCAGGCCCGCGCTCGGCGCCTGTAGGCGCACCGTGGGCGAGCGGAGGTCGAGCCGAGCGTCGTTCACCTCCACGTCGAGCCGCACGAGGTTCATCGGCGGCGTGCCGACGGTGCGCGCCACGAAGGTGTTCGTGGGGCGGTTGTAGACGACCTCCGGCGCATCGACCTGCTGGACGCGGCCGCGGTCGAGAACGCAGAGACGGTCAGACATGCTCATCGCCTCGACCTGGTCGTGCGTCACGTAGACGAGCGTCCGCTTCAGGTCGCGCTGGAGATGCTTCAGCTCGGCGCGCATCTCCAGTCGCAGCAGAGCGTCGAGCGCCGACAGCGGCTCGTCGAGGAGGTACACGAGCGGCGCGCGGACGAGGCAGCGGCCGATTGCCACTCGCTGACGCTCTCCGCCTGAGAGCTTCGCGGGTCGCCGCCGGAGCAGCGGCTCGATGCGCAGGATCCGCGCGGCGTCGCGCACCCGGCTGTCGATCTCGGACTTCGCGATCGAGGGCTTCTGCTGCCGGAGCGGGAACGCGAGGTTGTCGTACACCGTCTTGTCCGGGTAGAGCGCAAGGTTCTGGAAGACGATCGAGACATCTCGGGATCCTGGGTGGACGTCTGTCACGTCCCGGTCGCCGACGACAATCCGCCCCTCCTCCGGCTGCTCGAGGCCGATGATCGTGCGCAGCAGGGTCGTCTTGCCCGCGCCGGGC
Organism: Actinomycetota bacterium; assembly: GCA_013695295.1. Classification (GTDB taxonomy): domain Bacteria; phylum Actinomycetota; class Thermoleophilia; order Gaiellales; family Gaiellaceae; genus JACDAS01. Next base: position 1,513 of record JACDAS010000313.1, read on the forward strand.
GGCCCGAGGACGCAGAAGAACTCGCCGTCTTCGATCTGCAACGAGACGCCGTCCAGCGCCTGAATCTCGCCGAAGCGCTTGCTGACGCCCTCGATCGTGACCTCGGCCACCGTCTACCTCAACGCGAGGCCGGTCGAGTCGTCGAAGACGTGGACGAGGGCGCGGTCGAGCTCGACCCCGACGGCGTCGCCGATCCGTGGGCGGGTCGTCGGCGGGACGACCACGCGGAAGCCGTACTCGCCGGTGCGCAGGTGGACGATGTTCCGCGACCCGAGTGGCTCCAGCAGCGTGACTGTCCCGCGCACATCTCCGGACGCCTCGTCGCCGACGATCCGGATGTGCTCGGGCCGGATGCCGAGGGTATACGGCCCTCCGCCGCCGTTCCCGCCGACCGCCCGCCCTGCGCCCGACTCGGCAAGCACCATCGGCGCCGCGTCCGCCACCGGCATCCGCAGGGCGAGCTCGTTGCCCGAGCGCTCGACCTCGACCGGCAGGAAGTTCATCATCGTCGAGCCGACGAACTGAGCCACGAAACGGTTCGCGGGGCGGTTGTAGACCTCGTCCGGCGACCCGTATTGTTGGAGCCGACCCTCGTTCAGGATCGCAATGCGCTCCGCCATCGACATCGCCTCGACCTGGTCGTGCGTCACGTACACCATCGTCTGCCCGAGCTCCCGCTGGAGTCGCTTCAATTCCGCGCGCATGTAGGCGCGGAAGGCCGCGTCGAGGTTCGAGAAGGGCTCGTCGAGCAGGAAGACGTCGGGGTTCGTGATCATGCTGCGCCCGATCGCGACCTTCTGCATGTCGTTCACGGAGAGACCTGCGGCGCGCTGGTCGAGCAGCTCCTCGATCCCGAGCATCCGGGCCACGCGCCGTACCTCGGCCGCAACCTCCAGCTTCGGCAGCTTCTTGATCCGCAGCCCGAGCGCGATGTTGTCGAAGGCCGACATGTGGGTGAAGATCGCGTAGTTCTGGAAGACGAACCCGACGTTCCGACGGCCCGGCTCGTCCTCGTTCACGCGCCGGCCGTCGAAGCGGATCTCCCCCGTCGTCGGTGCGAGCAGACCCGACAGCATGTTCATCGTCGTCGTCTTACCGCACCCCGACGGGCCGAGGAGCGCGGTGAACGTGCCGTGCTCGATCTCGAGATCGAGGTCGAGCACGGCCATCACCTTCCCGAAGCGCCTCGTCACCCGCTCGATCTCGATCCGCGCCACGACCCCTCCTAGCGCTTGATCGCGCCGAACGTCAGCCCGCGGACGAGGTGCTTCTGGATCAGAATCGAGAGCAGTACGGGCGGGCCGATCAGGATCAGCCCGAGCGCCGCCCGCGTCCCGTATTCCTCACCGGTCGCGGCCGACGTGATCTGGCTGAGGAAAACGGGCGCGGTCACGACGCTGTTTCCCGCGAGCACCAGCGCGATCAGGAAGTCGGACCAGTTGAGGATGAAGACGAACAGCGCGGTGGTTGCGAGACCGCTCTTGACCAGCGGCAGGATCGCTTTGCGGAACGCACTCAGGTTCGAGCAGCCGTCGACGATCGCCGCCTCTCCGATCTCGCGCGGGATCTCGTCGAAGAAGCTCCGCATCAGCCAGACGACGAACGGGAACGTCACCGCGCCGTAGATCAGGATCAGTCCCCAGCGGCTGTCGAACATCCGGAGGTAGGTCCACAGGAAGAGAATCGGGATGATCACCGCAATCGGCGGGAACATCCGCAGCTGCAGGATGGCGAATGGGAGCATCTTTCCGCCGGCGCGGTAGCGTGAGATGCCGAAGGCCGTGGCCGTCCCGACGAGCAGCGCCAGCAGGGTGCCGCCGACGCTGACGATCAGGCTGTTGACGATCGAGTCGGTGGCGTCGATCGGCGTCGAGACCAGCACGTCGGAGCCGGTCGGAGCCGCCCCGAACAGCCGCTCGAAGTTGCCGAAGGTCGGATTCTCAGGCACCCAGTAGGTCTTGCCGCTCGGCTGCCACTCAGACGCCGGCTTGAACGCCATCGTCACCGTCCAGTAGACGGGGAAGAGGAAGACGACGAGCGCGAACGCGACAACGAGCGCCCGGGTCGCGGTGAGGAGCTTCCGTCGACTCATGCCTGGCCCGCCTGGCGCTTCTCGATCGGCTTGACGGCCTGCGAGGC
>JACDAS010000328.1 GCA_013695295.1 Actinomycetota bacterium
CCCCCGCTCGAGACACCCGTGAACGAGCGTGCCCCGAGCGGCCTCTACCAGGGCTCGCGTCTCTTTCGCCCAAAGAACCGTTTCCAGGTCGACCCGGGGCGGTTCGCCTTCGGGCAGGAGCGCCTGCTGGTCACGCCGCTCCAGATGGCGATGCTCGCCGCCGCGGTCGCGAACGGCGGCCTCGTGATGAAGCCGCACGTGGTCGAGCGCGTCGTGAGCCCCGACCGCCGCACAGTGGCCCGCGCCAAGCCCGAAGAGCTGGGCCGAGCGGTCAGCGCCGAGACTGCGGCCGCGCTGACGTCGATGATGGAGGCCGTCGTGTCGGCAGGGACGGGCACCGCGGCGCAGCTCCCGGGCGTCCGTGTCGCCGGCAAGACCGGCACCGCAGAAACCGGTGTCCCGGGGTTGAACCAGACCTCGTTCATCGCGTTCGCCCCGGCCGACCGGCCGCGCGTCGCGATCGCAGTGATGCTCGAGAACCAGGAAGGCACTGGCGGGCGTACCGCCGCACCGATTGCGCGCGAGTTGTTGCAGGCACTCCTGGCTGGCGGGTCGAACTCCTAACCTGATCGAGTGGCCGTCTCGGACACCTTCATCAACCAGGTCTTCGACGGACGCTATCGGGTCGTCCGGAAGCTCGGCGCCGGCGGGATGGCGGACGTCTACCTGGCAGAAGACCAGGAGCTCGGGCGACGGGTCGCGATCAAGATCCTGAACGACCGGCACGCCCACGACGAGCAGTTCGTCGAGCGCTTCCGCCGCGAGGCGAAGAACGCCGCCGGGCTCTCGCACCCGAACATCGTCTCGATCTACGACCGCGGCGAGGCCGAGGGCTCCTACTACATCGCGATGGAGTACCTCGAGGGCCGCACACTGAAGGAGCTGATCGTCTCGCGCGGGCCGAGTCCGATCCAGGTCGCGATCGACTACACGCGCCAGATCCTGGCCGCGGTGGGCTTCGCGCACCGGGGCGGGATCGTCCACCGTGACATCAAGCCGCACAACGTGCTGGTCGGCCCGGACGGCCGGGTCAAGGTGACGGATTTCGGGATCGCGCGGGCGGAGGCAAGCCAGATGACGGAGGCCGGCTCGATCATCGGCACCGCGCAGTACCTCTCGCCCGAGCAGGCGCGCGGGGCCGCGGTCGACCAGACGTCGGATCTCTACTCGGTCGGGATCGTGCTCTACGAGATGCTGACGGGCCAGGTGCCGTTCAGCGGCTCGACTCCGCTCGAGATCGCGATGAAGCACCTGTCCGCGACGCCCGAGCCGCCGTCGGCCTCCCGGCCCGAGGTTCCCCGTGACCTCGACCTCGTCGTGCTGCGGGCGCTGGCGAAGGACCAGGCCGACCGCTACCGGAGCGCCGAGCAGATGGACGCCGACCTCGCCAGGGTCGCGCGCGGGATCGCGGTCGCACCTGAGACGAGCGACGCGGCCACGGCCGTGCTCGCGGGGGCGGGGGCCATGGATCTGGCGCCGACGACGATCACGCGCGCCGCGACCGAGGTGGTCCGCCGGCCCGCCCCCGTCCAGCCCCCACCGCCGCCGCGCGACTACCTCTACGAGGGACCGCCGCCGAGGCGGCGCCCCTTCTGGCCCTGGCTCCTCGCGCTCGGCCTCGTCGTGGCCGCCGGGGTGGCCGGTTGGCTCCTCTGGGATCAGATCCAGGACCAGCTGAACGCCAACAAGCCCGTCGCGGTGCCGCTCGTCGAGGGCATCAACGCGAGGCTCGCGGTGGCGAAGATCGAGGAGAAGGGCCTGAAGGCGAAGGTCTTCCGCTCAGCACACCCGACGGTTCCGGCGGGGGTCGTCTTCGACCAGCGGCCCGAGGACGGAGACCGCGTCGCGAAGGACAGCACCGTCCGCATCGTCGTCTCGACCGGGAAGGCAAAGACGAGAGTGCCCGACGTTCGCGGCCAGACGGCGACCGACGCGGTCGCGGCGCTGAAGGATGCACACCTCGAGCCGAAGCTCTTCTACCTGAACTCGGACGCGGAGGAGGGCACGGTCATCGGCCAGGACCCGGGGCCGGACGAGATCGTCGTCCAGGGGACGAACGTCCGCATCAATGTCTCGAACGGACCCGAGCCGGTCACCGTCCCGGCCGTCGTGCGCCTGCCCTACGACGAGGCGCTCGGCAGGTTGCAGGCGCAGGGCTTCGCGGTCGGCCGGGAAGACGTCGACTCGGACGAGCCGGAGGGGACCGTGATCGCCCAGCAGCCCGAGGGGAACACGCTGGCGTCGCCGGGCTCGACCGTCACCCTGAGCGTCTCGAAGGGACCCACCGAGCTCGAGGTGCCGGACGTGACGACGCTCGACCGGCGGACGGCGGCCGTGATCCTCCGCGACGCGGGGTTCCGGATCGCGGTCGTGATCTCGGAGACCGAGGACCCGAACGAGGACCGGATCGTGCTGACCCAGGATCCCGTTGCGGGCAACCGGGCGGCGCCGAACTCCGCGGTCACGATCACCGTGGGCAGGTACGTCGCGCCCCCGCCCACGGACACCGTGCCGACCGACACGACTCCCACCGACACGGTTCCGACCGACACGGTTCCTACCGACACGGTTCCGACCGACACGGTTCCGACCGACACGGTTCCGACCGACAGCCTCCCCACGGAGCCGCCGCCGCCGGACGGGCGGCCCGGACCGTGACCGGACGCGTCCGCGTTGCCGTCCTGATGGGCGGCCGCTCGAGCGAGCACGAGGTCTCCCTGGCCTCCGGCCGGTCCGTGCTCGAGGCACTCGACGACGAGCGGTACGAGGCGCTCGCGATCGAGGTGGGCCGCGACGGGCGCTGGGCGCTCGCCTCCGGGGCGACCCGCGAGCTTCCCCGCGGGCCGGTCGGCACCCTTCCGATCCCCGCTAACGGCGGCGTCCCTGCGGCGCTCGGAGAGGTCGACGTCGTGCTGCCGATCCTCCACGGGCCCTTCGGGGAGGACGGCACCGTCCAGGGGCTGCTCGAGCTTGCCGGCGTGCCCTATGTGGGCTCGGGAGTGACCGCCTCGGCCCTCTGCATGGACAAGGATCTCTTCAAGGCGGTGATGCGAGACCAGGGCGTGCCTGTGACGCGAAACGTCACGCTCCGCGACGGCGACCCGGTCCGGAATCCGTTCGGGTTCCCCGTCTTCGTCAAGCCGGCGCGACTCGGCTCGTCGGTCGGGATCTCGAAGGCGCGGACGCCGGCGGAGCTGGAGGCCGCGGTGGCGCTCGCCAGAGCTCACGACGACAAGGTGCTCGTCGAGGAGCTGGTCGTCGGCGTCGAGGTCGAGGTCGGCGTACTCGGCAACCGAGGCCCCGTAGCCTCGCTCCCCGGCGAGATCGTCGCGCACGGGTTCTCCGACGCGGACTGGTACGACTACTCGGCCAAGTACGACGAGGGCGGCATGGATCTGGTCGTCCCGGCCCGGATCTCGGCCGAGCAGGCCACGCGGGTGCAGGAGCTCGCGGTGCAGGCGTTCGTGGCGACCGAGTGCGAGGGGATGGCCCGTGCCGATTGTTTCGTCCGCGAGGACGGCGAGGTGCTCGTGAACGAGCTGAACACGATTCCCGGCTTCACCGCGACGAGCGTGTACGCGCGGCTGTTCGAGGCCTC
>JACDAS010000342.1 GCA_013695295.1 Actinomycetota bacterium
CTGCCGCGCAGGCGCCGCGGCTGCCCGCCGCTCCCGCGTGCCCCATCTTCCCCGCCGACAACCCGTGGAACCGCCGCGTCGATCGCCTCCCGGTCGCGGCGAACTCGAGGGCGATCGTCGCCTCGATCGGGGCCGGCGCCGGCCTGCACGCGGACTTCGGCTCCGGCCTCCACGAGGGGCGTCCGATCGGGATCCCGATCACAGTCGTGAGCGGGAAGTCGACGCCGAAGTACCTCCCGGCGTTCGCGTACGCCGGCGAGAGCGACCGGGGGCCCTACCCGATTCCGCGAGACGTCCGGATCGAGGGCGGCCGCTCGGCAGAAGGCGACCGCCATGCACTGATCGTCGACCGGGAGAGCTGCACCCTCTACGAGCTCTACGCGCTCTCTCCGCGGGGCGCGGGCTGGAGCGCGGGATCGGGCGCGATCTGGAGCCTCCGCTCGAACCGGGTCCGCCCGGCGGGCTGGACGTCTGCCGACGCGGCCGGCCTGCCGATCCTCCCCGGCCTCGCCCGCTTCGACGAGGTCGCTCGCGGCCGCATCGACCACGCGCTGCGGTTCACGGTCGAGCGCACCCGGCGGGCGTACGTGTACCCGGCGCGCCACTTCGCGAGCGATCTCACCGACCCGAGGCTGCCGCCGATGGGCCTGCGGCTCCGCCTGCGGGTCGCATACCCACTGGCGGGGTTCCCGCGGCAGGCTCGCGTCCTCCTCGAGGCGCTCAAGCGCTACGGGATGATCGTTGCCGACAACGGCTCGAGCTGGTTCGTCAGCGGGGCGCCGGATCCGCACTGGTCGAACGACGACCTACGCACGATCGACCGCGTCAAGGGATCCGACTTCGAGGTCGTCGACACGCGCTCGCTCCGGCCGCGATCGCCGTAGACTCGAGAGCCATGGCGCCTCCCGACCGGCTCCACTTCACCGGCGACGACGAGGCTGACCGCCTGCTCGTCGACGAGCCGTTCGCCCTCCTCGTCGGCTTCGCGCTCGACCAGCAGGTCTCCGTCCCCCGTGCCTTCTCGGCGCCGCTCGAGCTGAAGCGCCGGCTGGGAACGCTCGACCCGGCCGCCATCGCCGCGACGGACCCGGAGAAGCTCGACCGCGTGTTCCGCGCGAAGCCCGCGCTCCACCGCTTCCCGGGCGCGATGGCCGAGCGCACGCACGCCCTCGCCTCGGTCGTTGCGGAGGAGTACGGCGGGGAGGCGTCGCGGCTGTGGAAGGGCGCGGCGGACGGAGACGACCTCCGGCGCCGACTCGAGGCGCTGCCGGGCTTCGGCCCGATGAAGGTGGTCGGCCTCGGCTCGGTGCTCGCGAAGCTGCTCGGGGTCGAGGCGGCGGAGCCGATCGTGCCGCACCACCCCACCCTCGGCGACGTCGACTCCCCGGAGGCCTACGAGCGCTATGCAGCCGCCAAGCGGGCATACAAGGCATCCCGGAGGGCGTAGGCCGCGGGCTAAAGCGCCCGCCGTTCGGCAGTTCGAGCGTCAAACGACCTCTGACACTCCTCCGAGGTACCTCTGACACTCCTCCGAGGTGTGGCGGAGGTAGAGCATCGCCGCCAGCAAGGCTCGAGCCGGGGTCACGCCCTTTTTCGAGCGTCCGCCAGGGCTACGCGCGCCGCCGCCTCGCCGCACATGCCGTGCACCCCCCCGCCCGGCGGAGTCGACGACGAGCAGATGTAGACGCCCCGGAGCGGCGTCCGGTAGGGGACGAGCCGCCGCGCCGGGCGGAAGAAGAGTTGCCCGAGATCCATCGCCCCGCCGTTCACGTCTCCTCCGACCAGATTGCGGTTTCGGGCCTCGAGACGGGCGGGGTCGAGCACGCTGCGGGCAAGGATCCGCCGGCGGAAGCCAGGCGCGAACCGCTCGACCTGGCTCTCGATTCGCTCCGTCACGTCGAGCTCGGAGCCAGGCGGGACGTGGCAGTAAGCCCACGCGGTGTGCTTGCCGGCAGGCGCTCGAGTCGGGTCGAACAGGCTCTGCTGCCCGAGCAGCACGAACGGTCGCTCCGAGATAGCCCCGGTCCAGGCCGCGTGCTCCGAGCGCGAGATCTCCTCGAGTGTGGCGCCGAGGTGCACGGTGCCGGCCCGCGCGCAGGCCGCCGCCGCCCAGGGGATCGGCCCGTCGAGCGCCCAGTCGAGCTTGAACGCCCCTGGCCCGTGACGAAAGCCTTTGAGTCCCCGGGCGTAGCGCTCGGGGAACCGCCCGCGCGCGAGGCGAAGCAGCTCCCGCGGGGTGACGTCTGCCAGCACGGCGTCGGCCCGGGGAAGCTCGTCGATCGGGCTCGACAGGTGGATCGTCGCGCCGAGAGCGCGCAACCGATCCGCGAGCGAGTCGGCGATCGCCTGAGCGCCTCCGCGCGGACTCGGCCACCCGACCGCGTGCCCGAGGACGGCAAGCGTGAGCCCGAAGCCCGCGCTCGGCCGCCGCTCGAGCGGCAGGATCGAGTGCGCGGCGAGGCCGGCGAACAGACTGCGCGCGCGCTCGGTCTCGAAGAGGGATTCGGCGGCGGGGCGGGCCGCACCGAAGGCCGTTCGGAGCCCTCTGGCAAGCGCCCGCGGGCCGAGGCCGAGCAGCGCTGTAGTGAGCGCGTGTGCCTGCGGTGGGAAGCCGCCGACGAGCAGCGGCTCGACCGCGTCGTAGGCCTCGACGTAGGGCCGGAGAAGCCGGCGATATGCACACGCGTCGGCACCGAGACCAGCCGCCGTCTCGTCGACGTCCCGCTCCAGCACCACCGCCGTTCCATCCTCGAACGGGTGGGCCGCCGGCGCCGGAGGGTCGACCCACTCGAGCTCGAGGTCGAGCCGGCGGAAGAACGGCGAGCTCCGCCCGAGCGGATGGACGGCGGAGCACACGTCGTGCCGAAAACCGGGCAGCGTCAGCTCCTCCGTCCGGGTGGCGCCGCCGAGCGTCGCCTCGGCCTCGTGCACCTCGACCTCCCACCCCGCCTGCGCGAGAACGACCGCGCCGGCGAGTCCGTTCGGCCCGGAACCGATCACGACCGCGCGCGGCACCGGGGCAGTTTGGCTCACCCGGCGATGGGTACGACGAACACCTGTGCAGCTCTACCAGGCCGAGTGGTGCCCGCACTCCCACCGGGTGCGCCAGCGCCTGACCGAGCTCGGACTCGACTTCACGGCGCGACAGGTGCCGGCCGACCCGGGCGAGCGCGCGGACCTCGAGCGGGTCGCCGGTACGAACGAGATCCCCGTCCTCCTGCCGGACAGCGGCGAGCCCGTCGCCGGCGAGGAGGAGATCCTCGCCTACCTCGAACGATTCGAGGAGCGTCCCGACGCCGGGCGACACCGGGCGAAGGCCCGCGAGGAGGTTCCCACCTTCGAGGAGCTCATCCGCTGAAGGGCTGAATGAGCCCTGAGGGACCGTCGAGTGCGTTTACGAGCTGCCCGAGGGGGACGAGCCTCTCCTCTGGAGCGCGGTCAGGACACGCCGCCGCTACCCGACGCCGGCCAGGAGGAAGGCGCGGTTCTCCTTGAGCATCTCGCGGGCGATCACGAGCCGCTGGATCTCGTTCGTGCCCTCGTAGATCTGCGTGATCTTCGCGTCGCGCATCATCCGCTCGACCGGGTACTCGCGGATGTAGCCGTAGCCGCCGAGGATCTGGACGGCCTCGGTCGAGACCTCCATCGCGACGTCGGTGCAGTAGAGCTTCGCCATCGCCGAGGCCTTCGTCAGCTCCGGGCCGTCGACGCCCGCGTCGACCATCTGGCCGAACGAGTAGAGCAGCCCGCGAGCGGCCTCGCACTTCGTCTCCATGTCCGCGAGCTTCGCGGCGATCAGCTGGTGCTGGGCGATCGGCTTGCCCATCGTCTCGCGGCTCTTCGCGTACTCGAGCGCGTAGTCGGTGGCGCCCTGGCCGATGCCGAGGCCCTGCGCGGCCACGCCGGGGCGGGAGCGGTCGAGGATCCGCATCGCGATCTTGAACCCCTCGCCCTCGGCGCCCAGGCGATTCCCCTCGGGGACACGGCAGTCCTCGAAGACGAGCTCGCCGGTCGTCGATCCCGAGATGCCCATCTTCGGCTCCAGGCGGGCCACCTCGAAGCCGGGGGTGTCCGCCTCGACGACGAAGGCCGAGATGCCCGGGTGGCCCGCGTCGGGGTCGGTCTTGGCGAAGACGGTGTAGAGGCCGGCGACGCCGGCGTTCGTGATGAAGCGCTTGCCGCCGTTCAGGACGTACTCGCCGTTGTCTCGCCGCGCCGTCGTCCGCATGGCGGCGGAGTCGGAGCCGGAGCCCGCCTCGGACAGCGCGTAGGCACACAGCCACTCGCCCGAGGCCAGCTTCGGCAGGTATCGGGCTTGCTGCTCCTCGGTGCCGGCGAGCTTCAGCCCCAGCGAGCCGAGCTCCTGGACCGCGAGGATCAGGCCGCTCGTCGCGCAGACCTTCGAGACCTCCTCGATCGCGATCAGCGCGAGCAGGGTTCCCGTGCCCGTGCCGCCGTGCTCCTCGTCGAAGAGCAGGCCGAAGATGCCGTGCTCGCGGAAGAGCTCGACGACGTCCCAGGGGAACTCGTGCGACTCGTCGATCTCGGCCGCGCGCGGCGCGATCCGCTCCCGGGCGAGCGTCCGAACGAGCTCTCGGATCTCCCGCTGCTCCTCGCTCAGGACGTCGTAGGCCACGGCCGAAGTCTAGTCCGGGCGCGCGTGGTGAACCGCCTCGACGTTGTTGCCGTCCGGGTCGAGGACGTAGGCGGCGTAGTAGCCCGCGTGGTAGCGCGGGCGCAGCCCGGGAGCGCCGTTGTCACGGCCGCCCGCCTCGAGCGCCGCCGCGTGGAAGCGCTCCACGGTGGCGCGGTCGGGCGCGGCGAACGCCACGTGCACCGGGGCGGCCGGCTCCCCCGGCGTGAGACCGAGATCCTCGCTGCCCTCGGGCCCGAACGCGGTCGAGTCGCCGTAGTCGACCTCGCGACTCCCCCACGGCTCGAGCGCAGCGCGATAGAAGCGCCGGCTCGCCTCGTAGTCGCGTACGAGGAGCGTCAGGTGGTCGATGAAGACGGGACGGCTCATGGGGCCCGATGCTACTTCGGGCAGGCCGCAGCCGAGGCGGGCGTGGCCCGGAAGTGGCCCGAGTGTCAGACACACCTCGGAGACGTGTCAGAGGTACCTCGGAGGTACCTCTGAGGGGATCTGGCGCGCCTGGCTAGAAAAGCCACCGCACCTGGGTCGCTGGCCGGACTAGCCGTCCTCCATCTGCATCGCGGGCACGTCGGATCCCGGTACCGTCAGCCCGGGCACCGATCCCGGTGCCGCGGCCACCCAGATCCCGGCGGCGACCAGCGCCACCGCCGACAACCTGGCGATGGTCTCGCCCGCCGGCAGCACCTTCTGGGCGAAGATGATCGCGGCGACCACGGCCATCCAGGTCAGGCTCATCACGCCGAGAGCGAACAGCGCGATCATCAGGCCCCAGCAGCAGCCGACGCAGTACGCGCCGTGCTCCGCGCCCATGCGGAAGGCACCCACGGCCCCGTCCCGCCAGCCGCCGAGGATGAAGTGCATCGGCCCCCGGCAGTGTCTGAGGCAGATGGTCTTCAGTGGCGTCAGCTCGTAGAGGCCCGCTGCCGCAATCGCGCCTCCGGCCACGTACGGGCCTGCGCGCCCCCACGACAGGAGGTCGCCGGCGAGGCCGTCGAGCAGCCGGAAGGCCCCGTACGCGGCGAGCCCGTAGACCGTCCAGACGGCAAGGTACCCGCCGAGGAAGACCCAGGTCGACGCGGATCCCCGAGCGCGCCGTGCCTTTTCCCGGCGAACCCGCTCGAACAACAGCACCATCGGCGCTGCCGACGGGAGCATCATCGCCGCCATCATCGTCACCCAGATCCCGAGGTACCAGCCGAGAGCGCCGAGGTCGGTACCCGGACCGGCGTCCATCCCCCGCATCCGCTCGTAGGTGACCGCCCAGGCCGCGAGCGCCGCAGTTAGCAGGACCGCTGCGGCGCCCAGTCGGTGGCGCGCAGTCACGGCCGACGCTCCCCGTCTCGGCCGAGCTGACGTGAGCTCAACCGACGACGGTCGGCTGCACGCCGGTCTGGAAGGCATTGCCGTGTCGGACGTAGCACATCGAGCTGTGCGAGTTCGAGAACTCGTACTCGATCGGGCCGCGCGCGACCAGCCGCGTGGCAAGAGCGGTCTCGGCCTCCTCCTGCTCGTTCGTGTACTCGAACCCGTTGGGAATCCGGACGAGCACGCGGTACGGGTCGGGCGGATCGATCCCGCGCAGCGTGTCGACCTCGGTCTCGAGCACGTCCCCGGCCTTGACCCGCCCCTTCCGCGCCTCGAGGTCGAACTCGAACTCGAAGGGGACGAACTGCGGCTCGTGGACGGTCGGGCAGACGAACGCGAAGATCTCGAAGAGGCTATCGCCCTGCTGCCCGCTCATGACCTGGAGCAGTGCCTCGCGCTGCTCGTCGCTCGCCCGCTCGTCGATCAGCGGCAGGATCTCACCGTTTCCCTCGTGAATCGGGCCGGGCCAGCGGACGACGGCCGCGAAGCTGAGGCCGCTCAGCTCGACGTCGCCGAAGTGGCCCTTGTCGATTCGCATGGCGCCCATGCCCTCGCAATGACCCTGTGTCGGATCCTGGTTGAAGTCACAGGGGCAACCCGGGTCGCAGTTGCAGTTCTTGTACCAGGGTCCCTCCATGTACCACTCGGTAGGCATAGTGCTCCTTCCGGATCGAGTGACCCCGCGAGCGTGAGTCTGCGCTCCCGCGGAACTACAGTCAAGCCGTGATCCTCGAGAACGGCGTCATTCGCACGATGGAGCGCTCGCTTCCCGTCGTCCGCGCGCTGCCGATCGCGGGGTCGCTCGTGGCCGGCGGCGTCGGCACCCACGAGACCGCGCTGCCGAGCCCCGAGCGGGTCGACCTGGGGCGCCGCTGCGTCCTGCCCGGCTTCACCGACTCGCACGTGCACTTTCCGACCTGGGCGCTCGCGCAGCGGCAGGTGCGGCTCGAGGGAGCGCGCACCCTGGAGGAGACGCTCGCGCGGGTGCGCCAGGCGTCCGACCAGGCCCCGGGCGGGCGCTGGCTGCTCGGCCACGGGTGGCGGAGCGGCGACTGGTCGCCCGTCGTCGAGCCGACACGGGAGGCGCTCGACGCCGTCACCGGCGCCAGGCCCGCAGCGCTCCTCGCGCGCGACTACCACTCGCTGTGGGTGAACAGCGCTGCCCTCGCGCTGGCGGACGGCGAGCTCGAGGCTCACGGTGGCGTGGTCGAGCGCGACGCGCGCGGCGAGCCGACGGGCGTGCTCCGGGAGCAGGCCGCCTGGCGATTCAAGGAGCGCCTCGTCCAGGTCTCCGACGACGAGTACGTCGAGGCGATGCACGTGGGTGTCCGGCTTGCGAACGCGCGCGGCGTCACAGCCGTGCACGACAAGGACGGCTGGCTCGGCGCGCCGCGGCTCTGGCGGCGCCTGGCCGAGGAGCACGGACTCACGCTGCGGGTCTGGCAGTCGCTCCCGCACGAGCACCTCGACCACCTGGTCGAGCTCGGGCTGCCGCCGAGACTCGGCGACGATCTACTGCGGGTCGGCTACCTGAAGGTGTTCATGGACGGAACTCTCGGCTCGGCCACCGCCCGCCTGCTCGACGGCTCCGGGGTCGAGATCACGACCGCCGCGGAGCTCGAGCAGATCGTGCGCCGCGCCGCGCTCGCGGGCTGGCCGGTCGCGGTTCACGCGATCGGCGACGCCGCGAACCGCGACGCGCTCGACGCCTTCGAGGCGACGCAGCCGGTGTGGCGGCCACGCGGGCTGCGGCCGCGGATCGAGCACGCGCAGCTGCTGGCCCCGGGCGACGCCCACCGCTTCGCGCGCCTCGGCGTCGCTGCCTCGGTGCAGTTCAGCCATGCGCCCTCGGATCGCGATCTCGCCGACCGGCTCTGGGCCGGAGCGACCGGCCGTGCCTACGCCTACAGGACGCTGCTCGACGCGGGGGCCGTCGTCGCGAACGGCTCCGATGCCCCGATCGAGGAGCTCGACCCGCTCCTTGGCCTCCGAGCCGGCGTGCTCCGGACGCTCGACGACCGCCCCGCCTGGCATCCCGAGCAAGCCGTCGCCGTCCAGGAGGCGCTAGAGGCGACGACGGTCTCGCCGGCGTGGCTCGCCGGCGACGAGCGGCGGCGGGGAAAGCTCCTCCCGGGCTACCTCGCAGACCTCGTCGTGCTCGACCGCGATCCCGTCGAGTGCGACCTCGAGGAGCTCCTTGAGCTCAGGGTTGTCGCGACGATGCTCGGCGGCCGCTGGGTTTCCAACCCACCCCCCTGGGACTGACCGCCCCTAGCGGCCGAGCCCGAACCAGCCGCGCCGGCGAGGCTTGCCCTCGGGCCTCGGTGGCAGGGGGCCGTCGTCGAGGATCGCCCGCGGCACCGCGGAGGTGAGCCAGGCCGCGAGCTCCTCGTCCCCCACGGCCTCGACCGCCGCGGACATCCCGATCGCGCGCACGCCCGGGTGGTGGGCATCGCTCGCGATCAGCTGCGCGAGACCGCGCTCCACGAGCCGTAGGCCCGCCTCGCGGGAGCTGCGGCCGAGCCTGCCGTCCAGCGAGGCCGCGGTGACCTGGACGAGCGTGCCGGACTCGACGAGGCCCTCGAGCCGGTCGGGATCAGCCTGGACCTCGCCGTTTCGCTCCGGGTGGGCGAACACCGGCGTGATCCCGGCGAGTCGCAGTCGGAAGAGCCGGTCCGGGAGGTCGAGCGGCCAGCCGTAGTAGGGACATTCGACGAGGAGGTAGGAGGGGTTGCCGCCGAGGCCGAAGCGGCGCAGGGCGTCCGGCCCGAGGTCGTCGAGCGCGTCCAGCGCGACCTCCCCGCCCGTTCTCAGGTCGAGTGGCACCCCCGCCCGCTCGAGCTCGGCCCGGACTTCGTCGGCAGCGGCCTCCATCTCCTCGGGCGTGGTCGGGTAGTCCTCGCGGACGTGCGGGGTCGCGGCGAGCACCTCGATCCCGTCGGCGACGGCGGCGCGGGCGATCTCGACGCTCTCCTCGAGGCTGCGAGCACCGTCGTCCAGCCCGTGGAGGACGTGCGAGTGGAGGTCGATCACCGGGCCGGCAGCTCGGCGAACGCGGCGAAGAGCGCCCGAGCCGTCGCGATCCCGAGCGGGAGGTACTCGGCGAGCAGGCGCTCGTTCGGCGAGTGGATGTTCGCGTCCGGGAGGCTGAAGCCGGTGATGATCGTCGGAATCCCCTTGTCGACGAGCGCGGGGACGATCGGCAGGGTGCCCCCCGAGCGCACGAGCAGTGGCCGCACGCCGAGTGCGCGCTCGAAGGCATCCTGGCCGAGCCTGATCGCGGCCGCGTCCGGTGGCACGAGCCCCGGCGGTGCCGACGACCACAGCTCGATCTCGACCTCAGCGCCCCCGGGAGCGGAGTCTCGGAGCAGGCGCTCCACCTCCGGCGCCACGGCCTCCACGGTCTGCCCGGGGGCCAGCCTGATCGAGACGTTCGCCTCGGCCGAGACCGGCAGCACCGTCTTCTGCAGGCGCGGCGAGCCGCCCTCGAAACCGTTCACGTCGAGCGCGGGCTCGGCGACGGTGCGCCGGTAGAAGTCCTCGGCGGCCCCGGGATCGGACGGGCGGGCTCCCTGGTCGGCCAGCTCGTCGGCACCGGCGGGTAGCTGAGTCCAGCCGCGCAGCTCCTCCTCGCTCGGCGGCGCGATCCCCACGCGCAGCGGCTCGGGCAGCCGGCCCTCGCGCGGCAGCACCCCGGCGAGGGTCTGCATCAGCGCATGCGCAGCGTTCAGCGCGGCGCCGCCGTACATGCCGGAGTGCAGGTCGCGCGCGCCGGTGCGGACGGTGACGTGGAAGTAGCAGAGTCCGCGAGTGGCGATGCTGAACGCGGGCAGGTCCCGGCGGACCATGCCGCTGTCGAAGATCACGCAGGCGTCGGCGCCGCGCTCGTCCTGCGCGAGGAAGTCCACGATCGAGTGGCCTCCGATCTCCTCCTCCCCGTCACAGCAGAAGCGCACGTTGACGGGAAGGGCGCTCTCGGCGGCGAGCTGCTCCGCCGCCTTCAGGAGCATGTAGAGCTGGCCCTTGTCGTCGGCGATGCCGCGCGCGTAGAGGTATTCGCCTCGCTCGGTCAACACGAACGGCGGCGAGTCCCAGAGCTCGAGCGGGGCCGGGGGCTGGACGTCGAAGTGCCCGTAGCAGATCACCGTCGGCGCGTCGTCGGCGCCGCTCGAGGC
>JACDAS010000303.1 GCA_013695295.1 Actinomycetota bacterium
GAGTGGCTCGACGCGATCAAGCGCAACGAGCCGAAGTTCTACGAGAAGAACCTGCCGGTGGTCGAGGCGATCGCCGCCGGCGAGGTCGAGGTCGGCTTCGTCAACCACTACTACCTCTACCTGCTGAGGGAGGAGCAGCCGGATGCCCCGGTGGCGAACCACTTTCTGCGGCGCGGCGACGTCGGCGCACTCGTCAACGTCGCGGGGGCCGGCATCGTGACGACGACGAAGCGAGACGAGACGGCGCAACGCTTCGTGGAGTACCTACTCTCCGACGAGGGCCAGAGCTTCTACCGGGACGAGGCCGAGGAGGCCGAGTACCCCCTCGTCGCCGGGATCGAGCCCCGCTCGGGCCTGCCGCCCCTGGACGAGCTGCAAGGGCCATCCGTGAGCCTCGGCGCGCTCGGCGATGAGCTCGAGAGGACGCTCGAGCTGCTGAACGAGGCGGGCTACACGTCGTGAGCCCTCGCCGACGGCGGGCGCCGCTGCTCGCGGCACCGGCGCTCGCCGTCGTCGCGCTCGTCCTGCTGCCACTGGCGTACATCGTCCTCCGCGCGGCGGGCAGCGGCCGCTCGTGGAGCGTCCTCGCTCGGCGCCAGACGCTCGACCTCGTCCTCGACACGAGCGCGCTCGTGGGCGCGGTGACGGCCTGTGCGCTCCTCGTCGGCGTGCCACTCGCGTGGCTCGTGACGCGCACCGACCTCCCCGGGGCGCGGGTCTGGACGATCCTCGCCGCGCTGCCGCTCGTGATCCCGAGCTACGTGGCGGCGCTCGCCCTGCTCGGAGCGTTCGGCCCGCGCGGGCTGCTCCAGCGCCTGCTCGAAGGCGCCTTCGGCACCCAGTCGCTGCCCGAGATCTACGGCTTCCCGGGGGCCGTGCTGGCGCTGACCCTCTCCACCTACCCCTACGTCTTCCTGCTGGCGGCGGCGGCGCTGCGTGAGGCTGACCCGGCGCTCGAGGAGGCCTCGCGCGGCCTCGGCCGCCCGGCCTTCGCCACCTTCCTGCGGACGACCGTGCCCTCCCTGCGACCCTCCCTCGCGGCCGGCGGGCTGCTCGTGGCGCTCTACACGCTGTCGGACTTCGGCGCGGTCTCGCTGATGCGCTACGACGCCCTGACGCGAGCGATCTACCTGCGCTACCGGGCGCTGATCGACCGTGCCCCGGCGGCCGCGCTCGCGCTGCTGCTCGTGGCGCTGACGCTCCTGATCCTCGTGCTCGAGGCGCGCTCGCGCGGGCGGGGGCGCTTCAGCCGGGGCTCACCCGGCGCGGCGCGGCGGAGGACCCCGGTGGCGCTCGGCCGCTGGCGTGTGCCCGCGCTCGCCTACTGCGGCCTCGTCGTCTACGCCTTCCTGCTCGTCCCCCTCGCCGTGCTCGGCTACTGGTTCGCCAACGGCGTCTCGCTCGGGCGGCCGCTCGGCCTCCCGTGGCACCTGGCGGGGAGCTCCCTGCTCGTCTCGCTCGCCGCCGCCGCGGTCGCGACGGCGGCGGCGCTGCCCGTGGCGCTCCTGGCGCGCGGGCACCCCGCTCCGTGGACGCGGGGGCTCGAGCGCCTCGGCTACACCCCGAACGCACTGCCGGGGTTCGTGATCGCCCTGTCGCTCGTCTTCTTCGCGGCGAACTACGCGACCCCGCTCTACGGGACGATGGCGCTGCTCATCTTCGCCTACACGGTGCGCTTCTTCCCGCAGGCCCTCGCGGGCGCTAGCTCGGGGCTCGAGGGCGTCGACCCGCGGCTCGAGGAGGCGGCGCGCGGTCTCGGGCGGCGGCCCGCGCGCGTCTTCGGCTCCGTCACGGTACCCCTCGCGCGCCCGGGGCTCCTGGCCGGAGCCGCGCTGGTCTTCCTCAGCACGATGAAGGAGCTCCCGGCGACCCTGCTTCTGCGCCCGCTCGGGTTCGACACGCTGGCAACGGAGATCTGGCGCTTCAGCTCCCTCGGGCTCTACTCCCGGGCCGCACCCCCGGCGCTCCTGCTTGTCGCAGTCTCCGCGCCCTTCGTCTACCTGCTCGTCGTGCGGCCCCGGTCCGCAGGCGGCACCGGGGGGTAAGCTCAGGCGGCCGTGGCCGGCCACTCGATCGACGACTACCTCGAGACGATCTACTTCCTCGCCTTCCCGATCGGCGAGTACCGGCCGCTGACCTCCGGCTCCCCCACGCTCGCCTCCCGCGTGGCCGAGATGCTGGGCGTCTCCCGCGCGTCCGCCGGCGAGATGCTGAAGCGGCTGGAGGCGGAGGGCCTGGTCGAGCGCGGCCGGCACAAGGAGGCGCTGCTGACCGCTACCGGACGCGTGCGCGCCGAGCAGGTCGTGCGGCGCCACCGGATCATCGAGCGGCTGCTGACCGACTTCATGGGCTACACGGGCGCCGAGGCGCACGTGCACGCGGACGAGCTGGGTGACACGTTTACGGACGAGATGATCGAGCGGATCGAGGAGCGGCTCGGTTACCCCGATCGCTGCCCGCACGGGTGGCCGGTCGATACGACCCGTGAGCAGGAGGAGAATCGCGAGCTGACCCCACTGGCCGACCTCGAGCCGGGCGGCCTGGCGACGATCGTGCGGCTCGCCGAGCATGACGGGGAGCTGCTGCACTGGTTCTACGACCAGGGCTTCGTGCCCGGCGCCGAGGTGGAGCTGCAGGCGGCGCAGCCCGAGGCCGGCCTGCTGACGGTCCGGCTCGGCGGTGCAGAGAAGGCGATCGGCGAGCGCGCCGCGGAGGGGCTCTTCGTCAGGCG
>JACDAS010000353.1 GCA_013695295.1 Actinomycetota bacterium
GCCTCGACGCACCCGGGCCCGGGACTCGGCGCCGGCTCGGGGACGCTCGTTGCGCAGGAGCTCCTCCGCCCCGGAGCCGCGCGGCGAGCCCTCAGCGCCCTACGGGGACTCGCGGGGTGACGCCGCGGCCACGAGCCCGCGGAGCTCGTCGTCCGAGACGAGCCCGCGCTTGCGGGCGCCGAGCGCCTTCACGGCCGCCAGCAGCTCCGGGCGCTGCTCCTGCGGCACGTCGAGCCCCAGCTCCTCGCACCTGATCCTGATCGAGTCGAGGCCGCTCTTCTTGCCGAGCACGATCGCCCGCTCGGCCCCGACGAGCGTCGCCGAGTACGGCTCGATCGCCGGCGGGTCGTGGAACTGGCTGGCGACCGCACCGGATTCGCGGACGAAGAGCGTCTCACCGACGACGGGCTTCCACGGCTCGAGCTCGAAGCCCGCGAGCCTCCGGACGAGCTCCGAGACCTCTCGCGCGTGCTCCAGCCGGAGCCCCGTCTCGACGCCGTAGAGCGCGTCGAGCGCGAGCGCGACCTCGAGCAGGTTCGCGTTGCCGGCCCGCTCGCCCATGCCGTTGATCGTGCCCTGGATCCACGCCGCGCCGGCGCCCACCGCGGCAACGGCGGCCGCGGTCGCAAGCCCGAAGTCGTTGTGGCCGTGGAAATGAACCGGCACGCCCGGCCCGACCCACTCCCGCGCGCGGCGAACGAGCATCGCGGCCGTCTCGGGGGTGGCGGCGCCGATCGTGTCGACGACGACGATCTCCGAGGCCCCCGCGTCGACCGCGGCCCGGTAGATCCGCTCCAGGAAGGCTAGGTCGGCGCGCGAGCCGTCGACACCGAAGTAGGCGACCGCGATCCCGTGCTCGCGGGCGTGGGCCACGGCCGAGACGACGCGTCGCTCCACCTCCTCGCGTGAGAGCCGGTAAGCGGCGAGCTTCCCGTCGGAGACGGGCGACTCGATCACCGTCGAGTGGACGCCGAGCTCGATCAGGGCGTCCACGTCGCCGAGCACGGCGCGTGAGAAGCCCCAGACCTCGGCCTGGAGCCCGGCCGCGAGGATCAGGCGGAACGCCTCCGCGTCGTCGGGCGAGACGCGCGGGAAGCCCGCCTCGATCCGGTCGACGCCGAGCCGGTCGAGCGCTCGGGCGAGCTCGAGCTTCTGCTCGGGGTCGAGCACGACCCCGACGGTCTGCTCGCCGTCGCGGAGGGTCGTGTCGTAGAGGCCGATGCGGCCCGCGACCGCGAGCGGCCGGTTGTGGGGCCCCGTCCAGATCAGCTCGCGGTCGATCACCTGAAGTCGTCCGGGAACGGGGAAAGCTGCTCGGGGCCCTCGGGCGTGATCAGAAAGTTGTCCTCGAGCCGCAGGCCGCCGCCCTCCGGCCAGTAGATCCCCGGCTCGATCGCGAGCACCATGCCGGCCTCGATCGTGCCCGTGCCGGCCTGGTGGGCGTAGGGCGGCTCGTGTGCACGCGCGCCGACCCCGTGGCAGACGGGATGCGAGGGCTGGCCCGGGAAGCCCACGGCGGCGATCCCCTCGCGAACGGAACGGTCGAGCTCCGGGAGGCTCGCGCCCGGGCGGCAGCCGTCGATCGCGTTGCGGTAGACCTCGAGGAGCTGGTCGAGGAGCTGGTCGTACCGGGGGTCGAGCTCGCCGGGGCAGAGGTTCTTCGTGTGGTCGGCCCAGTAGCCATCCGCGCAGACCCAGATCTCGAACAGCGTCGGCTCGTGCTCGCAGACGGGGCGCGACCCGGTCGCGGTGAACGTGCGGATCGCGGGCCCGGACCACACGAGCGAGAAGCCGAACGCGAGCTCGACCGCGCCGTCGCGCCACCCCGATCCCTGGCCGTGGACGTGGCCCTGCCAGATCGCGGCCGCCTCGCTCTCCGTCATCCCCGGTCGAAGCTCGGCGCGCACCGCTTCCATCGCCTCGGCCGCGAGCTCGTTGGCGAGCCGGATCCGGACGATCTCCTGCTCCGTCTTGATCGCCCGTACGCGCGCCAGGAGCGGCGTGGCGTCGAGCGCGGAGGGGAACGCGTCGAACCAGGCCTTCGTGTACGTCGTCGGCTCCCCCACCATCCGGTCGGCCGCCTGCGTCCCGAGGCTGAGCTCGAGTCCAACGCGCCCGTACAGACGCGCCGCCTCGACTGCGAGCTCGAGCGCACGGAGCGGTGGCGGCCGGGGGTCGCGCTCGTCGTACCCGGGGAAGAGGCGGACGTCATCCGTCCAGGCGTGCCGCGCCGCGTCGGCGGCGGAGGGCTCGAGCGCGATCAGGACCGGCTCGCCCTCGCGCGGGAAGACGACGGCGTCGTAGCCCTTCATCCCCCAGAAGTTCGTCAGGTAGAGGACGTTGTCGGGCGCGCGAACTACGAGCGCGTCCAGGTTCTCCTCCGCCATCGCGGCGCGAATCCGCTCGAGCTTCGAGTCGTCCCGCGGCCAGCTCACTAGGTCACGCTTTCGGCACAGAATCGGCACGGATGGGTCGCTATTTCGGAGGTAGCGTCCGACCTCAGAGGGAGGCGGGTTAGAACCCCACCCTGGGTGGGGGGTGTCGCTGGAAACGCAGCGACGCTCACCAGCGCACGCGCGGGGGCGCGGGCTCGCCGTGGGCGTCCTGCCAGGACACGACCGGGTTTCGCAGGACCCCGATCCGCTCGATCTCGGCCTCGATCACGTCCCCGGGACGCAGGTAGAGCGAGGTCGCGTCCTCGCTGAATCCGGCCACTCCCGAGACGGTGCCGGTCGAGACCACGTCGCCAGCGCTGTAGCCGAGTGCCGAGTAGTGGCTCACGATCTCCGGGATCGTGACGCTCATCCGACTCGAATGGGAGGTCTGGCGCACCGCGCCGTTCACGCGCAGCTCCATCCGGAGATCGTGAGGATCGCCAATCTCGTCGGGCGTGACGATCCAGGGCCCAAGCGGGCAGAAGGTGTCGATCGCCTTGCAGAAGCTGAAGACGCCCGAGCGCATCTCGCGCCGCTGGATGTCGCGGGCGGTGATGTCGTTGAAGATCACGTAGCCGCCCACGTGCTCCATCGCCTGCTCGGGGCCGAACCACTTGCCCGGCTTCGAGATCACGACCGCGAGCTCGAGCTCGTAGTCGAGCTCCTCCGTCAGGTGCTCCGGGTAGACGATCGGCTCGTCCGGCCCGATGATTGCGTCGACGTTCTGGAAGAAGACGATCCACGGCGCGATCTCGTGCGACCAGCCGACCGTTTTCGACTCCTCCTCGTGCTCGCGGAAGTTGCCCGCGGTGTGGAAGAACTTCTTCGGCACGATCGGCGCCCGGAGGCGGACGTCGTCGGGCGCGAACGTCCGGCCGCTCTCAGGCGGTGGCGAGCCACGAGCAAAGAGTTCCCGCATCCCCTCCACGTCGTACTCGACCACGCGATCGCCGTCGAGGCGCCCCGCTCGTGGCCGGG
>JACDAS010000357.1 GCA_013695295.1 Actinomycetota bacterium
CGAGGGGTACCTCCCGGACGGGACGACCCGCCTTCGGCGTGGCGGCGAGCCGATCCGGCACTTCATGGGCACCTCGACCTTCGCCGAGTACACCGTGATGCCGGAGATCGCGCTCGCCCGGATCAGCCCCGACGCGCCGCTCGACCACGCCTGCGTGTTCGCGTGCGGGCTGTCGACCGGGCTCGGAGCCGCGATCAACACGGCGAAGGTGGAGGCTGGCTCGACGTGCGCCGTCTTCGGCGCCGGCCTCGTCGGTCTCGGCGCGGTGGCCGGCTGCCGCCTGCAGGGCGCCGAGCGCATCGTCTGCATCGACCTCTCCGAGGAGCGGCTCGCGCTCGCACGCGGGCAGGGTGCGACCGACACCCTCGCCGGCGGGGGCGACGCGGTCGCGGAGATCCTCGAGCTCACGGACGGCTTCGGCGCGGATTTCACCTTCGAGGCGACCGGCAACGTGGGCGTGATGCGCCAGGCGGTCGAGTCGGCGCGCATGGGCTGGGGCCTCTGCACGATCGCGGGTGTCGCCGGGAAGGGCGAGACGCTCGAGATCGTGCCCCGGTACCTGATCACCGGACGGCGCGTCTGCGGGTCGTCCTTCGGCGGCGTCAAGGGACGGGACGGCGTTCCCGAGCTCGTGGAGCGCTACCTCCGCGGCGAGATCGACGTCGAGCCGCTCATCTCGCACAAGCTGAGCCTCGACGACGTCAACCGCGGCTTCGAGCTGATGGAGACCCGTGACGGCATCCGCAGCGTGATCGAGTTCGCATGATCGTCGAGCGCGTCGAGCACCCGAACTGGCTCTCGAACGCCTACCTCGTCGCCGAGGGGCCTGGCGGGAGCGGCTTCCTGGTCGACGGCAACGGCCTGACGGACGCGCTCGAGCAGCGGGCGCTCGCCGATCAGATCACGATCACGCACGTCCTGTGCACCCACGGCCACGCCGACCACGTCGTCGGCGTCCGGGAGCTGGCGACCAGGCACGGGGTACCGCTGCTGGCGCATCCGGACACGAGCGTCGAGGCCGACGGGCGGCTGGACGACGGCCAGGTCGTCGAGAGCGGCGACCTCGAGGTCCGCGTGCTGTACACGCCGGGCCACTGCGCCGACCACGTCGCCTTCCTCGTCGGCGGTACCCACTGCCTGACCGCCGACGTGCTCTTCCGGGGCACCGTCGGCGGCACCGCGGGCCCGGACGGAGACCTGGGCCAGCTGAAGCGGTCGATCCTCGAGCGCCTGCTCGCCCTTCCTCCGGAGACGGTCGTCCTTCCCGGCCACCGCGAGGCGACGAGCATCGGCGAGGAGCAGCGGTCGAACCCGTTCATCCGCGCCTGGCTGCACGGGGAGGGCTTGGCGGAGGCTCCTTGCCTGGTGGGTGGGCGCGACGCGACGCTCCTCCTCTGGGCCGACGACTACGACGGCGGCCACAAGGCGCTCGTCCGGTTCGCCTCCGGCGAGGAGACGATCGTCGGCGGCTCCCGGGTCGAGCGACTGTGAGCTTCACGAGCGGTGTAACACCGGCGGCGAGGCCGAGACGAGGCGCGGATGACGGCCGACGCTGACTCGCCCGACCGGTTCGACCTGGTCGTGATCGGCGCGGGGTCCGCTGCTCGAGATGCCGCAGGCAAGGCCGAGCGCGAGCACGGCGCGCGGGTCGCGCTCGTCGAGAGCACCCGCTGGGGCGGCAGCTGCCCCAACACGGCCTGCCAGCCGACGAAGGCCTATCTCGTGGCGGCGGAGCTGCTGCACGACGTGAACGCACTCGCCGAGCGGATGGGCATCGACGCCGGCGTCGCCTCGCTCGACCTCGCCCGCACGAAGGCCTGGAAGGACTCGCGCAAGCGGCCGCAGCCCGAGTGGGTCGCGAATCTCAAAACGGCCGGCCTCGAGACGGTCGAGGGCGAGGCCTCGCTCCTCGACGCCCGCACCGTGCGGGTCGGCGAGCGGAGGCTCGCAGCCGATCGGATCCTCATCGGCACCGGCTCCAGGACGGCCGTCCCGCCGATCGAGGGCATCGGGTCGATCGACTGGGTCGACCACGTCTCGGCGCTCGAGCTGACCGAGCTGCCGGAGTCGCTGCTCGTCGTCGGCGCGGGCGCCGTCGGGCTCGAGCTCGGCCAGGCCTTCTCGCGCTTCGGCTCCCGTGTGACGATCGTCGACGGGGTCGACCGGATCGCGTTTCGCTCCGACCACGAGGCCTCGGCCGCACTCGCCGGCGCCCTCGAGGCGGAGGGGGTCGAGCTGATCCTCGACGCCTTCGTGGGCTCGGTCCGCCCCGACGGCGCCGAGGCAGTGGCCACGATCGCGCCCAGGGACGGCTCCGCGCCGCGCGAGCTGCGGGTCTCCCGGCTGCTGCTCGCGTCGGGGCGGCTCCCGAACGTGGAGCGGCTCGGCCTGGAGGCCGCCGGTGTCGCGGCCACCCGGCTAGGGATCACGGTCGACGACCGGCTGCGGACGACCGCGGAGGGGATCTGGGCCGCGGGCGACGTCACGGGGCTCGCCCAGTTCACCCCGGTCGCCCAGTACCAGGCCCGGATCGCGGTGGCCGACATGTTCGGCGGGCACCCGGCCCCGGCGGACTACTCGCTCCTGCCGACGGCGATCTTCACCGACCCGGAGCTCGCGAGCATCGGGCTGACCGAGGGGGAAGCGGGCGAGCGCGGCCTCGAGGTCGAGACGGTCACGCACCCGGCCTCGGTCGTCCGCGCGACCTATACCGACTCGACGCACGGCATCTACAAGCTCGTCTTCGAGCGGGGGTCGCGACGCGTTCTCGGCGTCCACGTCGTCAGCCGCGGCGCGAGCGACGTCGTCCAGAGCCTCGCGCTGGCGCTTCGCTTCGGGGCCACCGTCGACGACTTCGCCGGCGTCCACCATGCGTTCCCGACCTACGGTGAGGGTCTGAAGGCGGCTGCGGAGAAGGCGGGACCGGCGACCGGCTGACGGATTCCACTCGCCCTGTCGTACCCTTTCGGGCAGGTGGACGCCGACGCCGTCGAGATTCGCGTGCTCGGCTGCCTGGTCGAGAAGCAGCGGACGACACCCGACGTCTACCCGCTCTCCCTCAACGCGCTGCGGGCTGCCTGCAACCAGTCGACGAACCGAGATCCGCTCGTCGACTACGACGAGGGGACGATCCGGGGGGCGCTCGAGCGCCTCGCCCATCGCCGCTGGGCGCGCCTCGCGAGCGGGCCGGGCAGCCGCGCCGCCAAGTACCGCCACCTGCTGGACGAGGCGCTGGGCCTGACCCCGTCGGGATTGTCTCTCCTCTGCGTGCTGCTGCTGCGGGGGGCGCAGACCCCGGGCGAGCTGAAGCAGCGCACCGAGCGCCTCTACCCGTTCGGCTCACTCGGCGACGTCGAGCGCGGGCTCGAGGCGCTGATCGAGCAGGGTCTGGCAGAACGGCTGCCTCGGCGGCCCGGCCAGAAGGAGCAGCGCTACACACACGTGCTCGGCAGCGGCGAGGAGAGCGCCGCGGAGGCATCGCCCCCGGCGACGGTCGAGCGCTCGGACAGGCCGTCGCTCGAATCCCGGGTCGAGCAGCTCGAGGCCGAGGTCGCATCGCTCCGGAGGGCGCTCGAGGCGCGGCCCTGAGTCAGCGCAGGTGCGCCGTTCCGCCGCCCGAGGCCATGGCGCCCGCGACGGCGGCGAGGCTCGCACGCCAGAGGTCCGGTGGGAGCGGGGGCAGGATGTCGTCCCAGATCGCGGCGAAGCTGCCGATCAGCTGCGGCAGGCGTGCCGGGCGCGCCATGAACCACCAGTGGAGGTGCTCGCTTCCGTCGCCCCAGCGGCAGACGTGCACGCGGCCGATCTCCCCGGTCGCGAGAATCGCCTGCTCGATGCGGACGATCAGCGGCCCGAGCTCGGCTGCGAGCTCCGCGGGAAGGTCGCCGAGGTCGCAATGGGCGCGCGGCTCGAGCAGGACGACGACGGGCAGCCCGCTCGGCCAGGGCAGCGACGCGAGGCGCCAGCGCTCGTTCGTCCACAGGTAGTCCTCGTCGCGCGACTCGCAGCGGAGGCAGTCGACGCCTCCCTCGCCGTGCCGCGGCGCCTCGGCCTCGAGCGGCGGCCGCAGCGGGCGGACGCGCAGGTCGCCCTCGAAGGGGAACGTGTCCCACTCGGCCACCGGCGGCGGGGCCAGCCGGTCCTCCGCGCCGGCCGAGGCGCTGGCGCGGGCGAAGAGCTCCTCGGGCGTCTCGGTCACCGAGACGAGACTAACGCGCGCGGGTTTGCATCCGCACCATTTCGGTCACAGGGCGGACCGACTCCGGCAACCGACACGGGGGAGACCCATGACGAGCGAGTGGGACAAGGAAACGGAAGCGACCGACGACGACGCAGGCTTCCTCGGCGGCGGGGGCCCGGCGGCGGAGCTCGAGGACGGAGACGACGAGGAGCTCGACCACCACGGAGATAACCTCGCGACCGCCGACGAGGAGGACGAGCCCTAGGAGCCTGGGTCCGTACTCCACGCGCTCGTCCGGTCGGCTCAGACGGATCGCGGGCAGAGCCCCCGATCCTGAGGCGGGCATCGCAAGCGACGCCCTAGTTCAGCGACGGATCTGGAGGCATCGAGGCGAGGAGCGCGAAGCGACTTCCCTGACGGCCGAGTACCGCGTGCCAGAGCGTGTCGACATCCCGGGCGAAGACGTCGTCGGGCTCGGCGGCCATGACCACCCAGGAGGGCTCCGCGAGCTCCGACTCGAGCTGGCCGGCCCCCCAACCGGCGTACCCGGCGAAGACCTGAGCGCGACGGATCGAGCCGGCGGCGAGGACGGGGTCGGCGTCGCCGCGCACGAAGCCGAGGTCACCGAGTACGAGCCCCGCCGACTCCTCCGGGCGGTCGAACTCGGCGAGCACGAGCACCGCCTCGGGCTGCACGGGCCCGCCGAGGTAGAGGAGCGCACCCGGCTCGACGAGGGGACCCAGAGCCGGGGCCACCTCGGCGACCGACGCCGGCGCCGCCCTGGCCAGGACGAGCCCCATCGCGCCCTCGAGACCATGCTCGGTCACGAGCACGATGCTGCGCCGGAAGTTCGGGTCGTGCAGGGCCGGCGACGCCACGAGCAGCTTGCCCTTGAGGGTGCCGGGGTCCGCGTCGCCGTGGGACGGCGTCTCAGCCAAGCGGGGTGACGCCGAGCGAGAGCACGTCCGGCCGGTGGTAGTGCCCGGCGGGGTCGAACCGCTGACGCTCCTCGTCCAGCCTCGCTGGCTGGAGCTCCGCGTAGAGGATGCCCTCCTCGTCGTAGAGCGGCCCCGCGAGGTAGCCGCCGTCGGGGCCGAGGATCGCGCTGCCGCCGCGCCCGATCGTCCCGGCTCCCTCGAGCAGCGAGCGGAGCGGGAAGTCGGTCGGGTAGGAGTCCGCCCGCTGGTAGTGGGAGGGGCTGATCACGAACGCTCGCGACTCGCGGGCGATGTGGACGAGTGTCGCCTGCCACGCATCCGAGTCGTCGGCGGTCGAGGCGACGTAGAGCTCGATCCCGGACTCGTAGAGCGCGAAGCGCGCGAGCGGCATGTAGTTCTCCCAACAGATCAGCCCGCCGATCCGGCCGAGCGGAGTCTGGATCGCCCGCAGGCCGTGTCCGTCGCCGGGGCCCCACACGAGGCGCTCGTGGTTCGTCGGGACGAGCTTGCGGTGCTTGAGCGCGAGCGTCCCGTCAGGACCGTGGTAGAGCAGGGTGTTGTAGAGCGTCGCGGGTCGCTCCGGGTCGCGCTCGGTGACCCCGGTAACGAGCCAGACGCCGTGCTCGCGCGCGATCGCTCCCAGGCGGCGCTCAGCGGGTCCCGGAACCTCGACCGACTCCCGCGCCAGCAGCGCGAAGGCCTCCTTCGCGCCCGGCTCGGCCCAGCC
>JACDAS010000002.1 GCA_013695295.1 Actinomycetota bacterium
CCTCGGTCCGGGCGCTGACGCCGGCGACCGTGGCGAGCTGCGACCGCGAGGCGTTCGACGAGTTCGTGCGGCCCCTCTTTGCGGACGACGGCTGACGCAGGATCCGGACCTGCTTGCCGCGTGAGCGCGGGAACCTCCGCCTGGAGAGAGCCGCCCGGCCCGACCTGACCGAGACCGTCGGCGGAGTAGCCGCCGTGCCCGGCGAAGGTGGCCTGCGCGCCCGGGGTCGGCTTGAGCAGGACGAGGCTCGCGAGCGCGGCGCCCGGCCACGCGAGCACCAGGCCGCCGGCCACTGCCGCAAGACCTGCGAGGCGCCGGCGTCGCTGCACCTTCACTCGGTGCGAATCTAGTTCACTCTGGGCAGCCCTTTGTCAACGGGGTGCGCTCGGGACGCCGCGAGCACAGCGTCCGCGAGCCTGGGCCAGGCCCCCCGGGCCCACGGGCCGAACTCGAGGTCGGTCAGACAGGCGCAGGCGACCCCGGCCTCCGGGTCGACCCAGAGGAACGTGCCGCTGCCGCCGAAGTGCCCGAACGTCCTTGCCGAGGCCGCCGTCCCCGTCCAGTGATCCGGCTTCGAATCCTTGAGCTCGAAGCCGAGCCCCCAGTCGAGCGGCTCCAGCTTCCCGAATCCCGGGAGCACGCCCGAGAGCCCGGGGAACGCGACGGAGGTCGCCTCGACCAGCGTCTCCGAGGCGACGAGGCTGGGAGCGAGCAGCTCGCGGGCGAGCCCCACGAGATCCTCGAGCGACCCGTGTAGGCCGGCGGCGGCCGTGCCCTGGAGGGTCGCCGAGAGCTCGAGCGGCCCGAGGACGGCCGCGCGCATGTACTCGTCGAAGGGCATCTCGGCCGCGCCGGCGACGTGGGCGGCGAGAACCTCGAAGCCCGTGTTCGAGTAGATCCGTCGCCTGCCCGGCGCGGCGATCGGCTGCGAGCCTTCGAACGGGAGCCCGGACGCATGCGCGAGCAGATGCCGGACGGTGGCTCCGGGCGGCCCTGCGGGCTCGTCGAGGTCGACGCTCCCCTCCTCCGCCGCCACGAGCGTCGCGAGGGCCGTCGCGAGCTTGGTGACCGACGCCCAGCGCAGCACCCGGTCGGCGGGGCCGTGCATCGCCGTGCCCCCGGGCGTGACGGCCGCCACCGCGACGGTCTGGGCGGGCCACTCCTCGACCTGGCGCAAAGCCTCCACGGCGCGATAATCGCAGCCTGGCCAGGCAGCTGATCTCCGGGCACTCGCCCTTCGAGGCGGTCGCGGGCTTCTCGCGCGCGGTCCGGGTCGGCAACCACGTCTTCGTCGCGGGGACGGCGCCGATCCCGGCGGACGGCGAGGCGCCGCCCGTGGGGGCCGCCGATCAGGCCCGGCTCTGCCTGGAGATCATCCTCGGGGCCCTCGCGCAGGCGGGAGCGGGCCCGGAGCACGTGGTGCGGACCCGCATGTACCTGACGAGCGCCGAGGACTTCGAGGCGGTCGCCGGCGTCCACGGCGAGGTCTTCGGCTCGGCGCGCCCTGCGAGCACGGCCGTCGTCGTAGCGGGTCTCCTCGACCCGCGCTGGCGGGTCGAGCTCGAGGCGGAGGCGTACATCGCCTAGGAGGGCGACTCAGTCTCGGGCGTTCACCCACGCTGAGGAGGAGGCCCGTGGGGGAACGACGGGTTCACCCACGCTAGCTCTTGAGGTCGTAGCCCTTCGCGATGAACTCCTGCGTGACCTTCGACAGCTCCTTGATCGAGTCGAACTCGCCCGTCTGCAGCTTGTTCGCCTCGGCGGCAGCGGCGTCGCGATCGCCGTCGGCCGCCGTCTCCCGCAGCTCGTCGAGGTCGTCGACGAACTCACCGGTCCCCGTCGTCAGCCGATCGTGCAGGTCGTCGACCTCCTCCGGGGGGTTGATCTTCGCGTACTCGTCCACCGCTCCGCGAGCCGCCTCCTGGAAGTCCGCGGTCTCGGTCTCGACCCGCTTCAGATCCGCCTTCGCCGGCTCACGCGCCAACTCGCCGACGAGGGTGCCGAACTCGGTCGATTGGGCGCTCAGCTTCCTGTCGAGACCCTGGATCGCCTGCTCGTAGCCGGCTTTCGTCAGCCGATCGCCCTCGCCGCCGCCCCCGTCTCCTCCGCCGCAGCCGGCGAGAGCCAGCGAAGCGAGGGCGAT
This sequence comes from Actinomycetota bacterium, assembly GCA_013695295.1. GTDB lineage: Bacteria > Actinomycetota > Thermoleophilia > Gaiellales > Gaiellaceae > JACDAS01. The sequence goes on from JACDAS010000002.1 coordinate 2,144, forward strand.
CGGCGCAAGAATGAGACGCACCGATCAAGCATGGCAGCTCCCGTCGACGACCGGCAGATCTACCCGCCCTCGCTGTCCGGCAAGGGCAGCGGCTTCGCCGCAGGCGGCAGCGTGCTCGACCACGCCTTCGGGAAGGGCGATCCGTACACGCTCGGCGTCGAGGAGGAGTACATGCTCCTCGACTCGGAGACGTTCGACCTCGTCCAGCACATCGACACGGTGCTCGAGGCGATCGCGGGCCACGAGCTCGAGAGCCGGGTCAACCCGGAGCTGATGCAGTCCGTGCTCGAGATCGCGACGCCGGTCTGCCGGACGCCCGCGGAGGTCGACCGGGAGCTCCGGCAACTCCGCGGCTACGTGACCGGGATCGCGCGCGAGCAGTCCCTGCGCGTCGGCTCGGCCGGGACGCACCCGTTCAGCCTCTTCGAGCGCCAGCGGATCACGGCTCGCGACCGCTATCGCCATCTCGTCGACCAGATGCAGTACATCGCCCGGCGTGAGCTGATCTTCGGCCTGCACGTGCACGTCGCGGTCGACGACCCCGAGAAGGCGATCCAGGTCGTGAACGGCCTCCTCGCCCACCTCCCCCAGCTGCTCGCCCTCTCAGCCAGCTCGCCCTTCTGGCGCGGCGAGCCGACCGGCCTTGCCTCCAGCCGGCAGATGGTGTTCGCGGCCTTCCCACGCTCCGGCCCTCCGCCGCGCTTTCGCGACTACGCCGACTACGCGGAGGTGGTCGGCCAGCTCGAGAAGACGGGCTGCATCGCCGACTACACCCACATCTGGTGGGACATTCGCCTGCATCCGCGGCTCGGGACGGTGGAGATCAGGATCTGCGATGCCGTCACGAGGGTCGAGGACGCCGTCGCCCTCGCAGCCTTCTGCCAGTCGCTCGTCAAGCTCTACTGCGAGAGCTACGAGGCCGGCGAGGCGATCCCGTCGTACCACCGGATCTTGACGACCGAGAACAAGTGGCTAGCCGCGCGGTACGGGCTCGAGGCGCCGGTGATGGACCTGGCGACCGGTCGCAGGAACCGCGTCCCCGTCGCCCAGCTCGTCCGACGAACGCTCCGCGACGTCGAGCCGCACGCCCGCGAGCTCGGCTGCGAGGCCGAGCTGGAGGGGATCCGCGCCATCCTCTCGCGCGGGAACGGCGCCGATCGCCAGCTCCGAGTCTTCAACGCGAACCGCGACATCGTCGAGGTCGCGCGCGAGCTCGCGGATGCGACCGAGGTGGCCGCGACGTCTACCGCGGCTGCCTGAAGGACCTCACCTTCCAGGTCGTCGTGTCCACGATCGCGAGTCTCCCCGCGCCGCCCTGCCGGAGGACGAGGCGGCGCCCTGCGGCCTCCAGGCCGAGGCGCACCTGGAAGATCGCCTCGTCGGCGTTCTTCCAGGGCAGGTCGACACAGACGGCGCGGCGGCCGACGGTGTCGAGCGCGTGGACGAACGGGTTTCCCGGACGCGAGTAGAGCGTGTACGCCCAGCGGCCGTCGGCGCTCGTCGCGCGCGCCACCGGCGATCCCTGCATCTTCTCGTCAGGCTCCCGCCGGTCGACGATCGCCTCCGGGACGAGCCGCCCCGACGCGAGATCGTAGGCACGAACCTCGTAGCGGACGTCGGCCGTGCCCGGCAGGTAGCGGATCAGGTACAGCGTGCGGAGATCCGGCGACATCGCGTCGTAGGCGAAGGCTCCCCGCAGGGTGATCACGCGCTGAAGGCGCAGCGTCTTCGTCGCGAGGAGCGCGAAGCGCGTCACCCGCGTGTCCGGCCGCACGGTCGCGAGCCCGCCGAGGAGCAGGCGGCGTCCGTCGCGAGAGAGGCCCTCTGCGTCGCCGCCGAAGGTGGCCATCGGGATGCCCCACCCGCCCGCGAGCCCGCCCCAGCGGACGACCCGGCCTCCTCGCGTCGCGACAGCCGCGACCGCCGTCTCCTTCCCGCTCGGGGTCGGGAGCGCGACGTAGCGGACGGTGCCGTCGCGGGCGGCGACCCCGTTCCAGCCGAGGGCCACGCCGGGAGACGGGCCGCCGTCCCCGGCCGCACCGGCCGTCACGAGGGAGGCTGCTACGAGGCCCGTGGTGATTCCGATCAAGACGCTGCGCACGGTCATCGGGTGCTCCTTTCGCTCGCTCGACCTCCATACGCGCTCGAGAGTTCGAGAGGTCCACTGGGACCTATCCGCTCCCGCGGCCCGTATGTCACGCGGATGGACCTCCCGGCGACGACCGCTCGTATCATCGGCGCGCGATGGCAGGCTCGGGACGCGACGAGCGCGCCCGGGTTCGCGGCGCGCAGGCGGGATCCGCCTCCGATCTCGAGGCGCTCTTCCGGGCGCACTGGGGGCGCTCGTTCCGGGCCGCGTACCTCGTCGTCCACGACGCCGCCGCCGCCGAGGACATCGCGCAGGAGAGCTTCCTCGCGGCGATCCGCGCACTCGACCGCTTCGATCGCCGGCGTCCGTTCGGGCCCTGGCTGCACCGGATCGTCGTCAACCGTGCGATCGACTGGGCGCGCGCCCGCGCGCTGCGTGCGGAGGTCGGCGACGGGACGCTCGCGGAGCTGCCGGCCCGTCCCGTCAGGCCCGAGTCGCGCGGCGACCTGTTGCCGCGCCTCGCCCGGCTGCCCGCCGAGCACCGCGCCGTGATCGTGCTCCGCTACCTGCTCGAGTACACGCCGGGCGAGATCGCGGAGTTGCTCGAGCTGCCGAGGGGCACCGTCAACTCGCGCCTTCGCCGGGGCCTCGACTCGCTCAGGAAAGGGCTCGGGGAGTGAGCGAGTCGCTGCGACGGGCGCTCCGGTCGGAGTCGATCCCGGGCGAGCACGAGGCGCGCGAGCGCTCCTGGGAGCTCGCGCAGGCCGCGCTGCAGGGGCGCGAGGCCGTCCCGGCGCGCCGCGCCGGTCGCGGACGGCTGCTACTGGTCGGAGCGACCGGGCTCGCGATCGTCGCCGGTGCGGTCTCCCCTCCGGGGCTCGCGGTGCTCGACTCGGTCCGGGACGCCGTCGTCGGCGATCGCGTCGTCGTCAGGCGGCCGGCGCTCTTCGGGCTGCCCGCGCCCGGGAGGCTGCTGGTGAACTCGAGGCAGGGACCCTGGATCGTGCAGGCCGACGGTTCCCGGCGCCTGCTCGGACCGTACGAGCGGGCGTCGTGGTCGCCGCACGGCCGCTACGTCGTCGCGACCCGCGGATTCGAGCTCTTCGCGCTCGACCCGAAGGGCAAGGTGCGCTGGTCGCTCGCGAGGCCCGGCAGCCCGGCCCAGCCGCGCTGGTCGTCGGACGGCTTCCGGATCGCCTACCGGCTCGGCGCGAGGCTTCGGGTTGTCGCCGGCGACGGCACCGGGGACCGGAGCCTGCCGTTCGGCGGGCCGGGCGACGCCGCGCCCGAGTGGCGCCCCGGGGCGGCACACGAGCTCGCGCTCGTCGACCGCGGGCAGATCGTCCTCACGGACACGGACACGCAAGAGGTCCTCTGGCGCGCGACCGGGGTTCCGACCCCCTACGAGCTCGCGTGGTCGGCGGACGGCCGGCGCCTCCTCGCGCTCTCGGCCGGCTCGCTCTCGGTTCTCGACGCACGCGGCCGGAGGCTGGCGCAGGTCGCAGGCGACCGGGGCGCCGAGCTGGCGGCCTTCGCACCGAGCGGCGGTCGGCTCGCCCTCGTCCGCCCCCGCGCCGGAGGCGGCAGCGAGCTCGTCCTCACCGACGCTGGACTGCCGGCCGCGGGGGCCCGCCGGATCCTCGAGACGGCGGCGCGCTTCAGCGACCTCGAGTGGTCGCCCGACGGCCGCTGGCTCCTGCTCGGGGTGGAGGACGCGGACCAGTGGCTCTTCGTGCGCGCGGCCGCCCCGCACAGGATCGTCACCGTGTCGAACGTGCGGCGTCAGTTCCATCCGGGCGCGGCGGGTCCCGCCCCCTTCCCCGAGCTGGCCGGCTGGTGCTGCGCGCCCTGACGCTCGGAGCGGCAGTGGCGCTCCTCGCAGCCGGGTGCTCCGGCGGGGGCGGCGACCTCCCGTTCGAGGGCGCCAAGACGACCCCACCGCCTGCACCCCGGCGCTCGCAGGCGATCGAGTGGCGGCGCTCGCTCTCGCTCGGGCGCCCCTACGCGGGACGGCTGCTCGGCGGCGTCCGCCTGCCTGCCCGGGGCGCAAACTTCGTCACGTGGGACCCGGTTCGAAAGCGCGTGCCGAACCGGAGCTGGCGCCGGTACGGGAGCGACCGCCTCGTGCGCTCGCTGCTGCACGTCCTCGCCCGCTACGCCGCCGCGCACCCGCAGGCTCCACGCGTCGCGATCGGAGACTTGAGCCGGCCCCACGGCGGGCCCTTCGGACGTCGCTACGGCGGCCTCGGCCACGCCTCGCACCAGAACGGGCTCGACGTCGACGTCTACTACCCGCGCCTCGACGGACGCGAGGTCGCCCCACGGTCTCCGCGGCAGATCGACCGGAGGCTCGCGCAGGATCTGGTCGACCGGTTCGTCCGGACCGGCGCCCGGTTCGTCTTCGTCGGACCGCGGACGCACCTGACAGGCCCGCCAGCCGTCGTCCAGGCGCTCGGCCACCACGACGACCACATGCACGTCCGCCTGGGGCGGCCCGGTCGCGGCCGTCCGGCCGGGTAGGCTCGGGGACGTGCTGAGAAAGGGACTCGCCTTCGCGGCGGCGCTGATCGTCGCCGGCCTGGCGGCCACCGCGCCGGCCGCCGAGGAGCCTCCGTTCCGGCTCGCGGCGCCCCCGTTCCCGGCACCCGCCTCCTCGCCGGCACCCTCCGGCACCGTACTCCGGCTCGTGTCGTCCAGCGAGCCCCGCGGCGACGACGCCGCGTGGATCCGTCGGAACGGACTCCGCCTGCGCGAGTACGCGGTCCCCGGCTCGTACTCCGAGAATGCGACGCTCGAGCGCCTTCCCGGTCACGTTCCGACCTCCTACCGGGGCCTCCGGATTGTCCGAGCGATCGCCCAGGCCCGCACCACGCTGGCGATCTACGGACGCGACTTCGCCAGCGGCCGCCTCCTCGTCGCGATCGACACCGCCGGCCGCGTCCGCTACGCACTCGACTTCATCAACTACGGTCGCGCCCCGTTGGGCTCGCTCCTGTACCAGGAGGTCGTCTGGGTGGCCGAGGCCGACGGCGTCCTCTATGCGCAGACGGCGCATGCCACGTACGCCCGCGACTCGCGTGGCCGCAACGGGTACGTCGCCGCCATAGACCTCGCAACCCGCCGGCTCATCTGGCGGACTCCGGCGCTCGTCGCCAACGCAATCTCCTTCGAGCTGGTCGGCGGCGCTCTCGCGACCGGCTACGGCTTCACGGCCGAGCCCGACTATCTCTACCTCCTCTCGCGCCGGACGGGGAAGCCACTCGCTCGCCTGGCCGTGCCGACGGCGCCGGATCTACTCCTCCGGAAGGGAAGCCTCCTCCACGTCCGCACCCACGACCGCGACCTGGTCGTGCGCGTCGCGGCGGCCTGATGCTCGGCCCGGGCGACCGCATCCCCGACGCACAGGTGTGGCTCGGCCCCCACGAGCTCCTCCCCCTGCGCGAGATCGTCCGCGAGCGCCCAGTCCTCTTTCTCTTCTACCTCTTCGACTGGTCCTCCACCTGAACGAACGAGATGGAGCTCCTGCGTGACAGGAGCACGGAGTTCGAGGAGGCAGGCGTCCGCCCACTCGGAGTCTCGCGGGACTCCCCCTGGACGCACATCGCCTGGGCGCAGGCGCTCGACCTGAGCTTCGGGCTGCTCTCGGACTGGAACGGCGAGGCCTCGCGCGGGTTCGGCGTCGCGCACGAGTTTCGCGGCATGCGGGACGTGTCGGCGCGGAGCGCGTTCCTCGTCGGCTCCGGCGGTACGGTGCTCGGCGCATGGCGCTACGGGACGGGCGACGTGCCCGACTTCGACGAGCTGCTCGCGGCCGCCCGGGCTTCGTAGCGCTCGGCTGCGGCCTCTACGCGGCAGCGGCGCTCGCGGCCACGTGGCCGGCCGTGCAGCACGCCGGCTCCCGGTTCCTGGCCGGCGGCGCGAACGGCTACGGGGAGGCCGCGCCGGGCGACCACCTCCAGACCGGCTACCGCCTGTGGCTCGTCGGCCACCAGCTCGAGCAAGGGCGCGCGCCCTGGCGCGACCCGTACTCGTTCCGCCCGGAGGTCGGGTCGCAGCTGAACCCCGCGGGCTGGCCGTTCGGGCTTCCCTACTGGCCGCTCGCAAGGAGCTTCGGCGCGGTCGGCGGGTGGAACGCCTTCGTTCTGCTCAGCTACCTCGGCGCCGGCGGGCTTGCCTGCTGGTGGCTGCGCTCGCTGGGGCTCGAACGCGGACCCGCCCTCGTCGGCGGACTCGCCTACGCGCTCGCGCCCTACCGCGTCGCCCAGAGCGCCGGGCACCTGCTCGGGGTGATCGCGCTCCTCCTGCCCCTCGCCCTGGTCGGCCTCGAGCGGGCGCGCTCCCCGGGCAGGGGCCGGTACGCGTGGCTCGCGCTCGCCGGCGCCGCACTCGCCTCGATCCCGCTCTCGGGTCAGGTGCACCTCGCGCTCGGCGCGATCCCGTTCTTCTGCCTCTATGCGCTCTGCCGCAGGCGAGAGCTCCGCTACCTGGGCGGCGTCGCGCTCGGCGCAGCCGCAGCCGTCGGAGCCGGCTACGCGATCCGGCACTCGTTGATCGCGGGCTCGATCGACGCCGGCGGACGCTCGCTGGCGGAGGTCGACTTCTACTCGGCCGACTGGCAGGACCTGGTGTCGCGCAGCCGCCGCCACGGGAACGAGCAATTCGCCCTGCTCGGATGGGCGACGCCCGTGCTCGCGCTCGCGGGATTGACGCTGCTCGTCCGGGCCCGGCGCGTGGGGCTGGCCGTCGCCCTCGGCGTCGGGACCGCAGTGCCGACCCTGCTCGCGCTGGGCACGAACCTGCCGCTCTACCGGCAACTCTGGGAGGTCGTCGGCCCGCTCCGCTACCCCCGGGTCCCCGAGCGCCTCCTGCCGATCGCCTGCCTGTCGCTCGCGGCGCTCGCGGCCTTCGCGGCCGCCCGTCTACGTTGGCGGCTCGCGCCGGCTCTGGTGGCGGCGCTCGTCCTCGTCGACCTCCGGGCCGGCGTCACGCTCTACGGCGCCTCCGCGGCCGACGAGGGCAACGCGGCCTACGCCGCCGTCGCTGCGGCTCCCGCGGGCCGTCTCCTCGAGCTCCCGGTCTTCCTACCGGATCGCCACTTCGGGAGCGTCTACCTCTACTACTCGCTGCAGGCGTGGCGGGAGCGCCCGCTCGGCTACTCGACCCTGGCGCCGCTCCGCGCCGACGAGATCGCGCGCCAGCTCCGGCCGCTCGCGTGCGGCGACTGGAGCGGCGGTGGGGAGGCCCTCCTCTCGCGCCTCGGCGTCCGCTACGTCGCCGTCCACCGCGGCCTCTACACGAAGAACCCGATCGTGCGCGGACCCTGTTACGAGCCGGCGCTGCGGGGGCTCGAGGCGCACGGGTTCCGGCCGCTCGCCCGGGACGGTGCGGTGTCCGTCTTTGTCCGGGCCTGAGAGCGGACGAAGGCCGCTACATGCCCATGGCGTGGTACCCGGAGTCGACGTAGAGCGTCGAGGCGGTCACGTTTCGCGCGTCGTCCGAGAGCAGGTACGCGGCCGCGCCTGCGACATCGTCGGCGGTGATGTGGCGCCGGAGCGGGGACCGCTCCTCGACAATCGCCTCCATCGTGGGGAAGCCGGCGATCGAGCGTGCCGCGAGGGTCCGCACGGGGCCCGCCGAGATCGCGTTGACGCGGATCCCCTTCTGGCCGAGATCCCAGGCGAGATAGCGCACGGACGCGTCGAGCGTCGCCTTCGCGACCCCCATCACGTTGTAGTGCGGGACGGCGCGCTCGCCGCCGAGGTAGGTCATCGTCACGATCGAGGCGCCGTCGCTTTGCTCGAGCAACGGCTCAGCCGCCCGGGCGACCGCGACGAGCGAGTAGGCGCTGACGTCGATGGCGAGCCAGAAGCGCTCGCGCGGGGTGTCCGTGAAGCGGCCCTCGAGATCCTCCGCAGCCGCGTAGGCGACGGAGTGCACCACCAGGTCGAGCCGGCCGTCGAAGGCCTCCCCCACCTCGCGAACGACGCGCTCGACATCCTCGTCCGAGCGGACGTCGCACTCGGTCACGAGCTTGCTCCCGACCGTGTCCGCGAGGTCCCGGACGCCTGACTCGATCCGCTCGCCCTGGTAGGTGAAGGCGAGCTCGGCGCCGCCTTCGGCAAGCCGCCTTGCGATCGCCCAGGCGATCGAGCGCTTGTTCGCGACCCCCAGCACGAGCCCGCGCTTGCCGCTGAAGTCGGCCACTGGCATCCGAAGGCGAATGTAACCGAACCGCCTTCCTTCGGGTACTCTGGCGCATCTTGCGCCGCGCCGCTCCTCTCTGGACGCTCCTCGCGGCGCTCGCCCTCGCTGCTCCGGCGGCCGGCGCTCTGCAGCCGATTCGCCGCGAGTCCGGCGACCTGAAGCTGCCGCGGGTCCGCGCCGGCACGATCGAGGTCCCCGCCGGCCACGCCCGCAGCCTCGTCCGCGTGCTCGTCGGCCTGTCGCTGCCTCCGCTCGCCGTGCAGCAGGCCGGGAACGGCGCCGGGCTGCAGCTGGCGAGTGCCTCCTCGCGCGCCCACCTCGCCCGGATCGACGCACAGCAGAGCGCGGCGGTCGCCGCCCTGCGGCAGGCGATCCCGAGCGCAACCGTCGAGCGCCGCTACCAGATCGTGCTCGACGCGCTCGCCGTTCGGCTTCCCGCCCGGAGCCTGCCGACCCTCGTCCGCCAGGCCTTCGTCCGCAAGGTGTACCCGGTCGTCGGCTATCGCCTGAACCTGAACCGGAGCCCGTCGATCATCGGCACGGACGTCCTTACGGCGCGCACCGGGCTGCACGGGGAAGGGATCAAGATCGGCGTCGTCGACGACGGCGTCGACACGACGAATCCCTTCTTCAGCGGCGCCGGGTACGCCTACCCCGCCGGGTTCCCGAAGGGCCAGACGAAGTACACGACCCCGAAGGTGATCGTCGCGAGGTCGTTCGCCGGGCCCGGCTCCGGCAAGCGGGGCACGCTTCCTCTCGACCGCCAGGCCTCGTTCCACGGCACCCATGTGGCCGGCATCGCGGCCGGGAACGCAGGCACGACCGCCGGCGCGGGCCGGGACCACCCAGTTACTGCCGGCCTCTCCGGCGTCGCTCCGCGGGCCTGGATCGGCAACTACCGGGTCTTCAACGCCCCGACCCCGGTCGGCAACAGCGCCTTCACGCCCGAGATCGTCGCCGCCTTCGAATCGGCGGTGGCGGACGGGATGGACGTGATCAACTTCTCCGGCGGCGCGCCCGAGAACCCGCCCGAGAACGACGCGATCATCGAGACCGTCCGCAACGTGACGCTCGCGGGCGTCCCGATCGCGATCTCTGCGGGCAACGACCGCGGCGAGTTCGGGCTCGGGTCGATCGGGACGCCGGGCACGGCGCCGGAGGCGATCACTGTGGCGGCCGTCTCGAACACCCAGGTGTTCGCTCCCGCTCTGACCGTCGTCTCCCCGGCAGTTGCCGGGCTGCCTGACCTGCCGTTCCAGCCGAGCGGGACCGCGACGCCGGCTCGATGGGTGACGGCCGACCAGACGCTGGTCGACGTCGGCGCGATCCTCGGCACCGACAGCCGGGCCGTCGACCGGTTCCTCTGTGCTCCCGGGGCCGATCCGAACGGCGCGCGCACGACGCTTCCTCGCGCCTCGCTCAGGGGCGCGATCGCGCTCGTCTCCCGCGGGACCTGCTCGTTCGTCGCCAAGGCCCAGCACGCGAAGGCGGCTGGCGCGATCGGCATCGTCTACGTCGACAACCGCCCCGGTGAGGCGAGCGCCGTGCCCGCCGAGCTCCCGATTCCGGGCGGGATGATCTCCGACCTAGACGGCGCGCACCTGCGCGAGGCAATGGCTCGCTCGGCCGGGCGGGCCGTGATCCGCATCGGACGCGCCCCGCGGGACATCGTCACCGGCCGGAGCAGCGTCCCGACGTACTTCTCCTCGGCCGGGCCGACCTCGTTCGACCACCGCCTGAAGCCGGACATCGCGGCGCCAGGAGGGCAGATCCTCTCGGCGACGCTGCGGGAAGCCGCCGGCACGCCGTTTGCGGTCTTCGACGGGACGAGCATGGCGGCGCCGCACATCGCCGGCGCGCTCGCGTTGCTCCGCCAGCGACACCCCCTCTGGAGTCCCGAGCAGCTCAAGTCGGCGCTGATGTCCACCGCCGCACCGGCGTTCGCGGACACGGCGCAGACCGCCGAGGCGCCGGTGCTGCTCGAGGGTGCCGGCCTGGCGAACCTGCCGGCCGCCGACGATCCGAAGCTCTTCACCTCACCGCAGTCGGTGTCCCTCGACGATGTCAACGCGAATCGCGGTGCCCAGACCTCCGGCATGCTCGTGACGCTGAGCGACGCGGGCGGCGGGGACGGCACCTGGTCGCTGGAGATCCAGCCGCAGGCCGCGACGGCGGGGGTGGGCCTCGACGCGCCGCCCTCCGTCACGCTCGCCCCCGGCGGGGTTGCCGCGCTGCCGGTGATCGCCCGGATCGCCGCGGGCGCGATCGCGGGCGAGCAATTCGGGTTCATCGTCCTGACCCGCGGCGCCGATCGTCGCCGAATCCCGTACTTCTTCCTCGTCAGCCGCCCCGCCCTCCAGACGGTGCCTGTGACGAGGCTCCAGCCGATCCAGCTCGGGACCACGGCACAAGGGACCTCGCGCGCCGCCGTCTACCGGTTCCCGAGCACGCCGTTCGGGCCCGCCCCCAACTTCACGGGGCCGGCGATGGACGAGGTCGGCGCGGAGCGCCTCTACGTCACGAACCTGAACCGGGTGGCTGCCAACATCGGCGTCTCGGTGATCGTGTCGTCGGAGGGGTCGCTCATCCACCCCTACTTCCTCGGCTCGCGCGACGAGAACGATGTCCAGGGCTACACGGGCACTCCCGTGAACGTCAACGCCTACACGGTCGACTACCGCTTCGAGGTCGGCGCCGCCGGCATCCAGTTCCCGGTCCAGGGGCGGTACTTCATCTCGGTCGACTCCGGCCGTGACCGTTTCACGGGCAAGCGCCAGTCGGGCGCCTACATCCTCAACTCATGGGTGAACGACGTTTCGCCGCCCGCAGTCCAGCTCCTGACCACGCGGGTCTCGGCCGGCCGGCCGCTCCTGGCCGCGCGCTTCGCGGACGGCGGCGCGGGCGTCGACCCCTTCTCGCTCGTGATCGCGTACGGCCGCGCGCTGATCGGCGCCGCCTTCTACGACCCCTTCACGGGGCTGGCACTCTTCCCGCTGCCGAACCAGGCCCCGGCGATCAAGGCCGGGGCGACCCAGGCGCTCCTCGTCGGGTCGGACTTCCAGGAGACGAAGAACCTGGACCAGGCGAGCACGACGACCGTGATGCCCAACACCGCCTTCCGCCCGGTGCGGATCCGGGCCGTGGCGGGCCCGGCGGTGACGTGGCTGCTCCCCGACGCCAACGAGTGCGCGGTGGCCCGACAGCCGCTGCTCGTGACGGCCTCCTCCGTCCGCAAGATCGTCCGCGTCCGCTTCCTCGACGGCCGCAAGCTGATCGCCGTCGTCCGCAGGGGTTCCGCGAGCCTCTACTCCACGACGTGGAAGACCGCGCGCCTGAAAGCGGGCAAGCACGTCCTGCGCGTGAGCGCGGTGGACGCGGCGGGCCGGGTCGCCGAGGCGGTTCGCCCTCTCCGCATCTGCGCGAAGAAGCGCTGACTGGATAGCCGGGTCGCAGTCGTCACCGGCGCCTCGAGCGGGATCGGCGCCTCGCTCGCCCGCGCGCTCGCCGCCCGGGGATGGCACACCGTGCTGCTCGCACGGCGCGAGGAGCGGCTGCGTGCGCTTGCGAACGAGCTCGGCGGTGACTACGAGGTGTGCGACGTGGGCGACCGTGACGCCGTGGAGGCCGCGGCGGCGCGGATCGCCGACCGTCACCGGGCGATCGCCCTGCTCGTCAACAACGCCGGCATTCCTGGCCGGGCCGGCTTTCTCGCGGCCGACCCCGAGCGGATCGTCGAGGTTCTGCGGGTGAACTACCTCGGCAGCGTCTGGTGCCTGCGCGCGTTCCTGCCGGGGCTCGAGGCGGCCGGCCGCGCCGACGTCGTCAACGTCGTCTCGGTCGCCGGCACGGTCGCCTACCCGCCGAGCGGCCCCTACGGCGCGACGAAGCACGCGCAGCTCGCGTTCTCACGCGCCGTCGCGGCGGAGCTTCGCCCGCGCGGCATCCGGGTGCACACGGTGCTCCCGGGCTTCGTCGAGACGGAGGGGTTCCCGCAGCGCGCGGTGATGCGAAACCCTCTTCTCCGCCGCCTCGTCGTCGACCCGGACCTGGTCGTCCGCCGAATCCTCGGCGCGCTCGAGCACGACCGGCGAGAGCTCCACGTGCCCCGCTGGTACCGGGCGGCGACGCTCGCGCAGGCGCTCGCGCCTGGTCTGCTCTCCCGGATGCTGGAAGGGCGCGGGCGCAGGTAGGGGCGTGTCCGGAAAGTGGCCGCGGTGGATGACACGCGACACGTGGTGCGAAAGCAAGGACGCAGGGAGCGCCGATCTGCAGGCAGATCGGCGCGACCGAGGACGCCGCATCGCGCCGCGTGGCGCCTGTCGGGCGCCCCGATCCACTCTCCGGGCAGGCCCCTGAGGGCTGCGGGTACCGTGTCGGGGACGTGAAGATCGAGCTTCTCTACTGGGAGGGATGCCCATCCACGGCCGAGGCCCGCGCGCTCGTGGACGAGGTGCTGACGACGCACGGGGTCGAGGCGGAGTTTGACGTGCGCGAGGTTCGCACGGACGCGGAGGCGGAGGCGCTCGGCTTCCCGGGATCGCCAACGATTCGCGTCGACGGTCGCGACGTCGACCCGCGCGGCGCGGCCAACCGGCCCGCCCTCAACTGCCGGATCTACCACCTTCCCGGCGGACGCATCTCGCCTGTCCCGAGCCGCGACTCCCTGGAGGCTGCGCTCCGATGACCCTCGCTCCCGGCGCCGAGGCGCCGCCCTTCGACCTGCCCGGCGTCGACGGCCGCAATCATGCGCTGAGCGACTACGGCGACGCGTCCGCGCTCGCGATCGTGTGGTCGTGCAACCACTGCCCGTACGTGCAGGCGTGGGAGGGGCGCATGCGCCAGATCCAGGCCGACTACGCCGACCGGGGCGTCCGGCTCGTCGCGATCAACTCGAATGACGCCGAGCACTATCCCGAGGACTCCTTCGAGGCGATGCGAGAGCGCGCCACGGCCGAGGGCTTCGACTTCGACTACCTGCACGACGCGGACCAGGCCGTCGCGACCGCGTACGGCCCCGAGCGGACGCCGGAGGTGTTCCTCTTCGACCGGGACCGGCGGCTCGTCTACCACGGGGCGATCGACGACTCCCGCGACGACCGCTCGGTTCAGAGGCACCACCTGCGCGAGGCGCTCGACGCGGTCCTGGCGGGACGCTCCCCGGAGATCGGGGAGACCCCTGCGGTCGGCTGCAGTGTCAAGTGGCGCACGTAGCGGCGGCGGGGATCGCCGCAGCCGGTCTCGGTCTGCTCGGGACGGTGTGGGTCGCAGCGGTCACCGGTGACGAGGCGGACGGACGGATCGCCGCTCCCGAATTCGCAGTCGCCTGCCGGCCGGCCGCCGCTCCCTCTCCTGCCTTCAGCCGGCCTATCCCGCCCGGAGCCGCGATCGACGTCCGCTCCGGACAGCTCGTGCGCGGCGTCGTGGAGGCGGCCGCAAGCAAGGGCTTCGTGCTCGCAGTCCGGCGCTTCACGGTCCCGGTCTACGAGGCGAGTCGCGACACGCCGCGCCGCAACGTGCGCCTGACCGCTCCTTGGGCCCCCCGCCGGGTGCTCCGCTCCGTGCCGATCCCGTCCTCGGCTCGGCCGGACCCGGGAAGCGACGGGCATCTCTCGATCGTCGACCGCGAGACGGGGTGCGAGTACGACTTCTGGCAGGCCCGTCGCGGGCCTCGCGGAGGCTGGAGCGCCTCGTGGGGAACCCGCGCCGCGCTCGGCGCCGGGGTCCTCGCAGGTGGCCTCTCGGCGAGGGCCTCCGGGTTCTCGCTCCAGGCCGGCTTGATCACGCCAGCGGAGCTCCGCCGCGGCGAGATCGACCACGCCCTCGTCTTCCACTACCCGTACACGCGCGCGGGCGGCTTCGTCCCGCCGGCGACGCAGTCAGACGGGCGGAGCCGACGGCCGGACGCGCTCCCCGAGGGCGCCAGGCTCCAGCTCGACCCTGCGCTCGACCTCGACGAGCTCGAGCTCGAGCCGTACGAGCGGACGATCGCGCGCGCACTTCAGCGCTACGGGATGCTGCTAGGCGACACGGGTGGCGCGGTCGCCGTCTTCGCCTCGCACCCACAGGGATACGGCGAGAATGCCTACGCGGGGCTCCTCCCTGACGAGGACTTCGCCCCGCTGGGCGGGATCCCGCTCGACCGGCTCCGCGTCCTCAGGCTTCCGCGGCTACGTCACTAGAGGGCGGGCCTGCGCAGCAGGTACCAGCCGATCGTGGCCGCGTAGCTCGGCGGAGCCAGGGCGCGGGCGTGCTCGCGGGCCTGGCCCGCGCAGCCTGCGAGGTCGAGGTACGGCTCCAGCTCGCGGGGCTCCTCCTCGAACCGCGAGCTCTCGAGTACGAGCGAGTTCGAGTCGAAGAGTCCGCGCAGGTCGGCGTCCGAAAGGATTCGGGCGGTCGAGGCGTCCCGCGCGCGCTCGAAGCGATTCAGCTCGAGCGCGGCCAGCGGGTCGGCGGAGGCGATCTGGTCGATCACGAGCACGTGGCCGCCCGGCCTGGCCACCCGGGCCAGCTCGGCGATCAGGAGCTCCGGCCGCCCGACGTGGTGGAGGGTGTGCCGGCACGCGACGAGGTCGAACGACACGGGCTCGAGCTCGAGCCGGGTTGCGTCGCCCTCGGCGAACCGCACGTTCGGGAACGCGCCGGCCCGAGCGCGGGCCTCCGCCAGGAGCTCTGGGACCGGGTCGATCGCGACCACCTCCCGGACGAGCGGGGAGAGCGCGAACGCGAGCGAGCCCGTGCCGGTCCCCGCGTCCAGGGCGCGCTCGTCGCCTCCGAGCGCGACGAAGCTGCGGACCGAGGCGGCGAGCTCCTCCCGACGGCGCTCCTCGAGCTCGGCGAGTCGGGTCGCCGTGCGCGCGAACCGCTCGCGGACGGGGTCGTCCGTCACGGCGTGACCTCTCGCCGCACGAGCTCCAGTGCGTCCTCGCGCGTTGCGATCGTGCCCGCCGCGCGCTCCTCTGCGATGCGGCCGAGCAGCCTGCCGATCTCCGGGCCCGCGGGAACGCCGAGCTCGTCGCCGCGCAGGAGCGGCGCCGCCGGCTCGGTCGCACGCGCGCGGCGTACGGCCTCGAGGAAGCCCTCGGCGTCGAGGTACGCCAGCGCCTCGAGCGCCCAGGGCTCGGTCAGGCGCCGGAAGCGGTGGATCGCCCGGGGCGAGGCGTCCACGGGGGGTTCGGCCCGGAGCAGGCAGCGCGCGTAGCGCCGGAGCTCGTTCGAGACCGGCAGCCGGAGCAGCCCCTCGCCGAAGACGGCGACGAGCCGGAGCTCGGGCGAGGCGACGCGCTCGCCGAGCCGGTCGAGCGAGCCGCCGAGCGGCCGAAGGAGCCCGAGCGCATCGAGCCGGCGAAACCCCGTCGCCGACAGGCGCTGGAGCTCGCCGAGGATCCGCTCGCCCGCGGGGCTGCCGACGAGCTCGGCGTCGCGACGGACGAGCGCCTCGGTGCCCTGCTCGAGCCGAAACCCGAGCTCGTCCTCGAGCCGGACCGCCCGCAGGAGCCGCAGCGGGTCGTCGCGGAAGACCTCCGGGGAGACCGCCCGTAGGGTGCGTTCCTTCAGATCCCTCACACCCCCGAACGGGTCGACCGGGTCTCCCCCACCGGCAGGCTCCGCGATCGCATTCAGCGTGAAGTCGCGGGTGGCGAGATCCTCCTCGATCGAACCGCGGAGCGGGGTGAAGTCGAGCGTGCGGCCGTCCTCGACGGCCACTCGCCAGGCCCCGTGTCGCTCGGACAGCGGAAACGGGGCACCCCCCAGCCGGCGGGCGAAGGCCCGCGCCGTGCGCTCGGGCTCGAGGCAGGCGACGTCCAGGTCGAGCACGGGCCTGCCGAGCAGCCGGTCGCGCACGGCACCGCCGACGATCCACGCGGGCTGCTGCGCGAGGACCTCGCGCACGAGCTCAAGCATCGAGCACCCTGCGCCGGGTGCGTGCAGGACTCGAGTCGATCCGCGACACCAGCTCGTACGTGATCGTGTCAGCCACGCGCGCGTGCTCCTCAGCCAGGAGCCCCTCGCCGAGGATCGTCACCGGCTCCCCGACAGGCAGCTTGCGGCGAAGCTCCACCGCGAACGCGTCCATCGAGACGGTGCCGACCACCGGGCGGCGCTCGCCGGCGACGACGACCTCGGTGCCTGTCAGGTCGCGACGGAAGCCGTCCGCGTAGCCGACCGGGACGACACCGATCCACGTCTCCTGCCGGGAGACGAAGCGACGCCCGTAGCCGGTGCTCTCGCCGCGCCCCAGCCGCCTGACGCACGCGAGGTGGCTCGTCCAGCGAAGCACCGGCTCGAGGCCGTCCTCGGCGGGATCCGTGCCGAAGGGCGACAGGCCGTAGAGCGCGATCCCGCAGCGGGCAGCGTCGAGCCGTGCCTCGGGCAGCGAGAGGGCGGCGGCGCTGTTCGCCAGGTGCCGGATCAGGTGGGCGTACGGCGCGGTGAGGTCGAGGAACCGCTCGAGCTGGCGGCGCGCGAAGTCAGGGTCCGAGTCGGCGGTCGCGAGGTGGCTCATCAGGCCGACGACGTACCTGGGCGGAGCCTCGAGCTCGGAGAGGCCCCAGCGGCCCATCCCCGTGTCGAGCTTCACGTGGACGGGCACCCCCTCGGGCGCTCGGCCCCCCGCAGCCGTCAGTTCGAGGCGCCCCTCCCGGGCGGCGTCGACCTCCTGGTCGACGAAGGGCCCCAGCACGAGGATGCGGGCCCCGGGTAGCGCGCGGCGGAGCTCGAGGGCCTCGCCCACGGTCGCGGTGCAGAGCGCGCTCGCGCCGGCCTCGGTCGCAGCGCGGGCGACGTCCACCGCGCCGTGGCCGTAGCCGTCGGCCTTGACGACGGCCCAGAGCTCCGCGCCGTCGAGCGCGCGGAGGAGCGTCCGGACGTTCCGGCGCAGCGCGCCTAGGTCGATCGTGATCTCGGAGCGGTGCAGGGTTCCCTCCAGTTCCGCGCGAGCTCGGACACGTAGGCCGTGCCGAGGCTGCCGGCATTCTGCGCCACCCAGTCGCCGAAGCGGTCGGCGCCCGAGGGCTCGTGCCGGGAGACGAGCAGGCTCGCCCTAAGACCGTCGAGCTCCTCGCGCGTCAGGACGACGTCGCGCAGCAGCCGCCCGGCAAGCGTCACCAGCGCCAGGGCGAGGCCGGGCGGCGTGTGGACGAGGCGGGCACGGCTGCCGGTCGCCGCTGCGACAAGGCGGACGAGCGCCTCGAAGCTCAGCGTGTCCGGACCGGCGGCATCGACCGTGAGGTTGCCCGGCTCCCGGGCCGCGTGCACGGCGATGCGCGCGACGTCCTCGACCGACACGGGCTGGAGCAGGTAGCGCCCGTCGCCAGGCACGAGAAAGATCGGGAACCGCCGCAGGATCCAGGCGATGTTGTTGACGAGGATGTCCTCCGGGCCGAAGACGAGCGTCGGCCGGACGATCGCGTACGGAAGCCCTGACTCGGCCAGGATCTCCTCCACCTCTGCCTTGCCGCGGAAGTACGGCAGCGGCGACCCGAGTGAGGCGTTGGTCACGCTCAGGTGGACGACGCGCCGGATCCCTGCCCGGCCGGCGGCGCGGAAGAGGGTGCGGGAGTTCTGGACCGCCTCCTCGAAGCCCACGCCCCCGTGCGGGAAGCGAATCCAGTAGGTGTTGTAGAGCGTCCGGGCCCCGCGCAGGCTCTGCACGAGCAGCGACTCGTCGGCGAACTGGAGCGGCTCGACGCGAAGCGGCAGGTCCGGGAGCGACTCCTGCCGGCGGGAGAGGCTCCACACGTCACCGCCCTCTGCGACGAGCAGGCGGGCAATCGCCTGCCCCGTGTAGGAGAAGGCCCCCGTGACGACGTCGGTCACGCGAGCGCGCGCGGCAGCAGCGAGATCACGTCGCTCGCCACCAGGCCGGCCTGCTGCGGCGCGAGCGAGGCAGCCACTCCGCACGCGGTCGCCGCGGCGGCCGCGGCCTCCAGGGCCGGCATCCCCTTGGCGAGAAACGCGGCCGTGACGCCGGTCAGGACATCACCCGTGCCCGCTGTGGCGAGCCCCGGCGGCCCGTGCGCGCAGACGAGGACACGGCCGTCGGGCCCGGCGACAATCGTGTCCGCGCCCTTGAGCACGCAGACGGCGTCGAACATCCGGGCGCACCGCCGGGCCGCCGCCAGGCGATGCGCGGAGACCCAGTCGGAACCCTCGTCGAGCAGCCTGCCGAGTTCGCCGGCGTGCGGCGTGAGCACGGTCGGAGCGTCGCGCTCGACCGGTTCGAGGCCGTCGAGCCCGTCGGCGTCGACGACCGCCGGCAACCCGGTCGTCGCGAGCAGCCGTCGTACGAGCTCCCGCCA
>JACDAS010000005.1 GCA_013695295.1 Actinomycetota bacterium
CAGCCCAGGCCGCCAGACCCAGCGCGAGCGCTCCCACGGCCCCGAAGACGACGCCCGTGCCCGCGAGCGAGCCGAGCCCGCCCAGCACCGGCCCGAAGAGCGCGCCGACGATCGCCGCGGCCATCGCGCTCCCGATCAGCTGGCCCCTCCGCTCGGCGGGGCTCGCGGAGACGAGCCAGCTGAGCGCGGCCGTCCAGGCAGCAGCGCTCGCGAAGCCCTGGAGGAGGCGTGCGCCGTCGAGCACCCACACGCTGTCCGCGAGCCCGAACGCGAGCGTCGTGGCGGACATCAGCAGCAGACCGGCGATCGCCGTCGTGCGGGGGCCGAGGCGCGCGGTCGCGAGCCCGCTCGGGATCCCGCCGAGCAACGCTCCGACCGGGTAGGCGGCCTGCAGGGCTCCGGCTCCGACCTTGCTCAAGTCGAAGCGGTCGACGTACCCCGGCAGGAGCGGCGTCAGCGCCGCGAAGAACATCGTGTCGAGAAAGACGATCGCGCCCGCGAGCAGGAGCAGGCGTCGCACGTCCCGGCCTACGAGCGCCAGGCTGGCGGGCGCTTCTCGAGGAACGCCTGCAGCCCCTCCTGTCCCTCCCTCGACGTCCGTCGCTCGGCGATCCGCTCCGCGGTCTGCGAGGCCTCGAGCGGGGCGCGCGCGAGCTCCTTCGCCGCCCGCGCGGCCCCCGGTCCAGCCGTCAGCAGCTCCCCCAGGACCCGGTCGACGGCGGCGTCGAGGTCCTCCGCGACCTCGTGCGCCAGACCGATTTGCACCGCCGTGGCGGCGTCGAAACGCTCGCCGGTGACGAAGTAGCGCCGCGCTGCGCCGGGGCCGATCTTCGCGAGCGCGAACGGCGAGATCACGGCGGGCACGATCCCCAGCTTGACCTCGGAGAAGGCAAAGACCGTGCCAGGCGCGGTGATTGCGATATCCGCGCAGGCGACGAGCCCGCACCCGCCGCCGAGGGCGTGTCCCTGCACGCGCGCGAGCACGGGGGCCGGACAGCCGTCGATCGCCTCGAGGAGCCGCCGCAGCCGGAGTGCGTCCTCGACGTTCTCCTCGTAGGAGAGCTCGATCGAGGAGCGCATCCACTCCACGTCGGCGCCGGCGCAGAAGCTCGCCCCTTCGCCGGCGAGCAGGACGGCGCGGGCGTCGCCGACGTCGGAGAACGCGGCCGTCAGGTCGGAGATGAGCGCGGCGTCGAACGCGTTCCGACGCTCGGCGCGGGCGAGCGTGACCGCGAGGACGCTCCCCCGCCGCTCGACCTGGACCGCCCGACCCGCCTCCACGGCCGCAGCCTACGGCCTCGCCGCGGGTCTACATCCGGAAGACGCCGAAGGTCGTCTCTGGAATCGGGGCGTTGAGGGCTGCCGAGATCCCGAGCGCGAGGACGCGCCGGGTGTCGAGCGGATCGATGATCCCGTCGTCCCAGAGCCGGGCCGTCGAGTGGTACGGATTGCCCTCGGCCTCGTACTTGGCGCGGATCTCGTCCGGGTCGGCGTCGCCAACCATCGTCAGCACCATCGCCGCCTGGTCGCCGCCCATCACCGAGATGCGCCCATTGGGCCACATCCAGAGCTGGCGCGGCGAGTACGCCCGACCGCACATGCCGTAGTTTCCGGCGCCGAACGAGCCGCCGACGATGACCGTGAACTTGGGCACCTCCGCGCAGGCGACCGCCATCACGAGCTTGGCGCCGTCCCGCGCGATGCCGCCCGCCTCGTACTCCTTGCCGACCATGAAGCCGGTGATGTTCTGGAGGAAGACGAGCGGGACCCGGCGAGCGCAGGCGAGCTCGACGAAGTGCGCCCCCTTCTGGGACGACTCGGCGAAGAGGACGCCGTTCGAGGCCAGGATCCCCACCGGGAAGCCCTCGATGCGCGCGAAGCCGCAGACGAGCGTCTCCCCGTAGAGCGCCTTGAACTCGTGGAACCGGCTGCCGTCGACGATCCTCCCGATCAATTCACGGGCGTCGACGTGATGGCGGAAGTCCTCCGGGATCAGGCCGTAGAGCTCGGACGGGTCGGCCGCAGGAGGCTCCGGCTCGGCCACGTCCCAGGGAGGCGGTTCGGGCCGTCGGTGCAGGTGGCTCACGATCGAGCGAGCGATCGCGAGCGCGTGCTCGTCGTTCGAGGCGTAGTAGTCGGCGACTCCCGACTGGCGCGTGTGGACGTCGGCGCCGCCGAGCTCCTCGGCGCTCACCTCCTGCCCGGTGGCGGCCTTCACGAGCGGGGGGCCGCCGATGAAGATCGTCCCGGTGCCCTTGACGATCACCGTCTCGTCGCTCATGGCCGGCACGTAGGCCCCGCCCGCGGTGCAGGAGCCCATGACGACCGCGATCTGCGGGATCCCCCGGGCCGACATGCGCGCCTGGTTGTAGAAGATCCTGCCGAAGTGCTCCCGGTCCGGGAAGACCTCGTCCTGGAGCGGCAGGAACGCGCCGCCCGAGTCGACCAGGTAGATGCAGGGGAGGTGGTTCTGGTCGGCGACCTCCTGGGCGCGGAGGTGCTTCTTCACGGTCAGCGGGAAGTACGTCCCGCCCTTGACGGTGGCGTCGTTCGCGACGACGACGCACTCCCGGCCCTCGATCACGCCGATCCCGGTGACGAGCCCGGCGGCCGGTGCCTGTCCCTCGTAGACGTCGTAGGCGGCCAGGGCGTTGAGCTCGAGGAACGCGCTGCCGGGATCGACCAGCAGGTCGACCCGCTCGCGGGCGGTCAGCTTCCCGCGCGAACGATGGCGCTCGGTCGCCCGCTCGCCGCCGCCGCGCGCCACCTGGGCCGTGCGCTCGCGGAGCTCCGCCACGAGCTGCTCCATCCGCGTACGGCGCTGCTCGAAGCCCTCCGCCGAGCGCCCGATCTGCGAGGTCAGCACAGCCACCTGGGGCCGAGCCTAGATGGTTGATCGGAAATTCGCGTACCCGCAGGGATGGCCCAGACCAAGCGGGGCGACAGGGCCGGAGGTGGCGCGTAGCATCGCTACGTGCCGCGTCCGGGCGTGGTGGCCGGCGCCGTGTC
>JACDAS010000053.1 GCA_013695295.1 Actinomycetota bacterium
TGCCGGGCCCGGGCGCGCACGCCACCGCCTCGTATCCGGCGGCCCTGGCCCAGGCCAGTGCGGCGGCGACCGTGACGAAGTCGAGGTCGCCGTCGAGGCACGCGCCCGCGGCCGCCGCCACGGCGAGCAGGCCACGCTGCTTGAGGGCGCGCACCGCGTCGGAGAGCGAGACCGGCAGCGCGCCTCCCTGAAGCTGCACGTACGCAACGCGCAGGTCCGGCCCCAACCCGGCGCAGACGGGCGCGAGCTGGCTATGGAGGGAGCAGCACACCACCGGCAGGCCGTCCAGCCGCTCCGCGAGGCGCTCCGACTCCTCCGCGTGCGGGACGGCGACCTGCAGCGGCGTGTATGGCAGCTTGATCACGTGCGCGCCCTCGGTCGGCGGGAGCCCGAGCCCGCGGGTCAGGTTCGCGTAGAGCACGTCGAAGCCGCCCGAGCCGAGCCCGAGGTCGAGAGCCTGGACGTTGACGAGGACGTCGTCGCCGAGGGCCACGGGTCCCGTCAGCCGCGGGTAGGCCACGCTCGGGCGCGCGTCGACCTCGAGCCGGACCAGCTCCTCGAGCTGCTCGACGATCGCGGAGACCTGCCCGCGCCGGAGGCTAAGCACGCGCGGCGTCGAGGAGCGCGAGCGTCACTCGGACCATGCCGTGGAGGTCGGCGACGGCGATGTGCTCGTCGGAGGTGTGGATGCTGGCCATGCCGTTCGCGAGGTTCACGCAGGCGAGTCCGCGCTCGTTGAAGACGTTCGCGTCGGCGCCGCCGCCGCTGTAGCCGAGGCGCGGTGCGTAGCCGCAGTGCTCGAGCGCCGAGCATGCGAGCCGCACAGGCTCGTCCGCGGCCCGGAACCGGTAGCCGCTGAAGCTCTTGCGCACGGTCGTCTCGACCTCGCACTCCTCCACTCCGGCGGCGAATGTGAACGCATCGAGCATCTCCTGGACGAGGGCGGCCAGCTTCTCCTTGTCCTGCGACCTGGCCTCGGCGACGAAACTGCACCACTCCGGGACGATGTTCGCAGCGCTGCCGCCTGCGATCAGGCCGACGTTCGCGGTCGTCTCCTCGTCGAGCCGCCCGAGCCGTAGGTCGGCAATCGCCCGCGCGGCGGCGGCGATCGACGAGCGCCCCTCTTCCGGAGCCATGCCCGAGTGGGCGGCCCGGCCGTGGAATCGGACCTCCATCGACCGGGCGTGCGGCGCGCCGAGGATCACCTCCCCGATCGGCCCCGACTGGTCGTAAACGAAGCCGACGCGGGCCCGGAGCCTCGTGTGGTCGAAGGCCCCGGCTCCGAGCAGCCCGACCTCCTCCTTCTGCGTGAAGAGGAGCTCGAGGCCGGCGTGCGGACGGTCTTCCTCGACGACGTGCCGGACCCCTTCGAGCATCGCGGCGACGGCCGACTTGTCGTCGGCGCCGAGGATCGTGCCGGCGGAGTTGCGAACGACACCGTCCTCGACGACGGGCTCGATCGCGCCCTGCGGCGGCACGGTGTCCAGGTGCGCGCAGAGAAAGAGCGGCGTCCCGGGCGCGGTCGGCTCGAGGCGGCAGAGAAGGTTCCCGGCGCTCGAGCCGATGCGCGGCCCCGCGTCGTCCTCGTCGACACTGAGATCCAGCTCGCGCAGGTAGGCCGTCACCCGGTCGGCCACCGCCCGCTCCTCGCCCGGCGGGCTGGGCAGCGCGGCCAGCTCCGAGAAGAGCGAGACGACGTCCGGCGGCACACCCCGGATCCTAGAGGGGGGCCGCTTCCGGCTAGCCGAGCGCGCCGGCGGCGACCTGCGAGCGCTCGAGGGAGCGCTCGAGGGCCGCCCCGACGAAGTCGCGGAAGAGCGGGGCCGGCCGCGTCGGGCGGGACTTGAACTCCGGGTGGAACTGACTCGCCACGAACCAGGGATGCTCGGGGAGCTCGATGATCTCGACCAGCTTGCCCTCGTAGACCGTGCCGGAGACGACGAGCCCCGCTTCGACGAGGCGGGGCCGGAAGTGGTTGTTCACCTCGTAGCGGTGCCGGTGGCGCTCGTGGACGACGATCTCCCCGTAGGCCGCTTGCGCCCGTGTCCCCTCGCCGAGCTCGACCGCCTGCGCCCCGAGGCGCATTGTCCCGCCGAGGTCCTCGACCTCTTTCTGCTCGGGCAGGAGGTCGATGACGGGGTAGGGCGTCTCCGGATCCATCTCGGTCGAGTTCGCGCCTTCGAGCCCGACGACGTGGCGGGCGAACTCCGAGACGGCCACGTGCATGCCGAGGCACACGCCGAGATACGGGATCCCCTGCTCGCGGGCGACCTGGCAGGCGAGAATCTTGCCCTCCCAGCCACGTGATCCGAAACCTCCCGGGACGAGCACGCCGTCGGCCTGCTCCAGCTCGTGGCGCGCCTCCTCGAACGTGGCGCCCTCGGCGTCCACCCAGCGGACGCGCACGTGGCAGCCGTGGTGGATCCCGGCGTGCTTCAGCGCCTCGTGGACCGAGAGGTAGGCGTCGTGGAGCTTCACGTACTTCCCCACGAGGGCGATCTCGACGAGCTCCCGACGCCGCTCGATTCGACCGGTGAGCTCGAGCCAATCCCCGAGCTGCGCCGTCCCCTCCGGCAGCCCGAGCTTGCGGCAGACGAGCGTGTCGAGACCCTGGGACTGGAGCGCCTCCGGCACGAGGTAGACGTCCGGCACGTCCTCGTTCGAGACGACCGCCTCGACGTCGACGTCCGCGAACAGCGCGATCTTGTCGCGGATCTCCGCCGAGAGCGGCTCCTTCGAGCGGCAGACGACGATGTCGGGGTGAAGGCCGATTCGCCGCAGCTCGTTGACCGAGTGCTGCGTCGGCTTCGTCTTCAGCTCGCCCGCCGAGTCCACGAACGGCACGAGGGTGACGTGAAGGTAGAGGACGTTCTCGGGCCCCACCTCGCGGCGAAACTGCCTGATCGCCTCGAGGAAGGGCAGCGACTCGATGTCTCCGACCGTGCCGCCGATCTCGGTCACGACGACGTCGATGTCGGAGGCGGACGCGGCGCGGCGGATCCGCTCCTTGATCTCGTTCGTGATGTGGGGGATCACCTGCACCGTCGAGCCGAGGTACTCGCCCTTCCGCTCCTTGCGCAGAACGCGGTCCCAGATGCCGCCGGCGGTGTGATTCGAGCTCGCCGCGAGGTTCTGGTCGAGGAAGCGCTCGTAGTGGCCGATGTCGAGGTCGGTCTCGGCGCCGTCCTCGGTGACGAAGACCTCGCCGTGCTGGAACGGGCTCATCGTCCCGGGATCGACGTTCAGGTACGGGTCGAACTTCTGCACCTGGACCTTCAGGCCACGGGCCTTCAGCAACCGTCCGAGAGAGGCGGCGGTGATCCCCTTCCCGAGCGACGAGACGACGCCGCCGGTGACGAAGACGTACTTCGGGGAACGTGCGCTCACGGCAGTCGTCCCCAGGCGTCGAGCGCTCGCAGCCCCGGCGTCCTCTCGATCAGCGCCCCCAGGGAGCGGCGCTCACCGAGGAGGTTCAGCGCCGCCAGGCTTCCGATCGCCAGCCAACGCCCCCGGGCACTCAACCTCGCCACGGAAGCGAAACCTAGCACGGCGCCGAGCGCGTTCGAGCCCCCGTCCCCCAGCATCGTCACCTCGCGGAGATCGTAGGGGCCGAGCAGGACGGCCACCGCGGCGTAAGGCGCGACGGGCCCGCGAACCGCCCCGGCGCCGGCGAGGAAGGCCTTGAGCGCTCGCCCCGGCCTCGTGTCCAGCAGGTTGAGCGAGTTGGCAGACAGGCCGACGAGGAGCGCCGCGGAGAGCGAGCGAGTCGCCGCGAGCCCCACCGCAGGGATCGCGACGAGCTTCAGCACCCCCGTCGTCCGCCCGCGAGCGAGGTGCGCGCGCCAGCCTCGCTCAGGGCCCGACCAGAGGTCGTCGGCGAGCCCGACGAGCGCGACGAGTGCGACGCTCGCGCCGAGCCGCGGTGCCGCTCGAGCGCCCCCCAGGGCGACAACCCAGCCCACGAGCGGCAGCCGCAGGCCGCGGTGGTTGACGGAGAGCGGCCCGAGCCCGGCGAGGACATCGCGGAGCTGCCGGCCGCGGTGCACGAAGCCGACGGCATCGCGGCCGGTCGCGCGGTGGCGCAGGTCCAGCCGGATCTCCTGCACGCCGAGCCCCGCCCGAGCCGCGTCGAGGGTCATCCGGAGGTCGCAGCCGAACCCGGGAGCGAGCGGGAAGCAACGCTCCCTCACCTCGACGTCGAGCGCGCGCTGACCCGAGAGCGGCTCCCCCGCCTCGACGGCGGCGAGCCGCCGCAGGGCTGCGCGCCCAAGACCCTTGACGAGTCCGAACCCGCCGCCCTGCCGCTCGGCGAAGGCCGCGATCGCGAGCGAGGCCGTCGAGTCGAGCAGGGGACGGAGGTCTCCGACGAGGTCGGCGTCGCAGAGGAGGAGCGGGCCGGGAGGGGCGGCACGCTCTGCGAGGCTCAGCGCCTGGCCCTTTCCGCGGCGGGGAAGGCGGAGAACGCGCGCTCCTGCGCGCTCGGCCGCGTCGGCCGTCCCGTCGCGTGAGCCGTCGTCCGCCACGATCACCTCTGCCGCCGGAAACGAGCCCCGAAGCGCGCGGACGGTCTGCCCGATCCGCGGCTCCTCGTCGCGCGCGGCGACGAGGATCGCGACCGGCTCAGCCACCCGCCTGGGACGGGACGGGGTCGACCGGCGGCAGCAGGCTGTCGGCCGTGGGCTTGACGCCGTAGCGCCCGGGCCGACCGCCCGCGAGCAGGACCGCGAGCGCTAGGCGTCCGGGCGCCGTATCCACGTCGTCGACGCTCGAGATCCCGCGACGCTTCCACGTCTCCACCGCCGACAGCTCGCCGGTCGAGCCCTCGACGCCGACCACCGGGAATCCCGGCGAGGCGAGGCCGGTGTAGAAGCCGCGGAGAAAGCGGGCTGTCGCCCCGCGCTGGGGCAGAGCCGTCCGGACGACGACGACCGCGTCGGCGGCGAGTGCCTCGTTGCCGGATCGCTCCTCCACGAGCGTCCGCTGCAGCGCGTTCCAGAGCGGCGTCGTGCCACCCAGCACGAACTCGACCGCAAGCGCCGTGCCGAGCTCCGCGACCCGCCTGTCGCCGGCGTAGGCGACGAGTGCCGGGCGAGCGGCGAGGGCACGCCGCACGGCCTTCAGGTCGAGCGGCACCTTCAGCGCCCGCAGGCGGAGGAGTCCGACGGCACCACCGTCGACGAGCGAGTCCTGCACGGCCGCTCGGAGGTCGGGATCGACGGAGCCGACGAAGACCACGGCGACGCGCACCCCGCGCAGCCGGTCGGTCATCAGCGCTCCGTAGGTGCCGTCGATGAACTCCCTCCCCGCCCCCTGCGAGCGGGTGAGGAAGACGATCCGCCGCTCGGCCTGCTCGAGCCGCTGCTCGAGCGCCGCCTTGTCCTTGCGGAGGAGGTCCCGCTCCGACTTCGCGACGACGTCCTGCGTCGAGATGCCGACGCCGACGAGGATCCCGATGATCAGGGCGAGGAACACCGCCGCCAGCGAGGCGACGTGGTAGCGGAGATCGAACATCGTCAGCTACTTCCCCGGATAAGACGCATCTGGCCTGGGCTGACCGCTTGGCTTCCAGCGAGACAGTACCGCCCCGCGCCCGGGCTGCCCGTGCGGGATCCGCACCGGGGGCGGCCGGAGTCGGGCTCTGCCCGGCGGGAGGCCAAGGGTGGCTGGCAGCGGAGGACGCAAAAGAGGGGGGAGCGTGGGGGAACTCTGGGTTCCCCCACGCTAAGTAGCCGCCGTCTGGCAGAGGTCGCGCAGGCGTTCAAGGGCCCGGCGCGCGAGCGAGCGCCGGAAGCCGACGAGCCACGGAGCCGAGACGGAGAGCGTCGCGCGCGTCGAGTCCGCGTCGGTGCCCTCGAGGCTCAACTCGACGTCGAGCCGGTCGCTCGTCAGGTGCCAGGCGAGGAACTCCGGCTCTCGCACCTCGCGCACGAGCAGCATCCCGGCGGCGGCCGGGGGGCGCAGGAGCCCCGGGCGGGCACCGTAGCGAACCTTCCACCGCGCACCCTCGACGAGCCCCCGACGATCGGGCTCGACGGCGACGACCCCGGGCCACCAGTCGGGCAGGTGGTGCGGCTCGGCGACGAAGCGCCAGGCGTCCGGCCTGGCGGCCAGGAGGGATACGGTCGCCTGCGAGCGCGGCATTCCGGACCGGCCCTACCCGAGCCCGAGCAGCTCGCGCAGGCGCAGGACGAGCGCCTGGATCACCTGTCGCAGCCCCGGCGAGGCTGCGACGGCGACGGTGATCGCGCCGAGGCCGGCGAGCGTCACCGCCACCAAGGGGCCGAGGCCAACCTGCCGGCTCGAGAGGCGGGAGACCCCCTTGGCGTCGACGAGGATCTCGCCGACCAGTAACCGGGTGACGAAGGTCGAGGACATCCCCTCGCGGTCCCGCTCGAGGAACTCGATCAGGTTGAGGTGCGTGCCCACCGCGACGATCAGCTCCGCACCCTTCTCGTAGGCGAGGAGCAGGGCGAGGTCCTCGCTGATCCCCGGCGCCGCCACGATCTCGTGCGCCGCTTCCAGACGGGTCGCGCGCGCGGCCCCGGGAGCGCCCGAGCCGTCCGCATAGCCGTGGACGAGGAGCTCGGCGCCCCCTTTCAGCGTCGCGTCCGAGACCGAGTCCATGTCCCCGACGATCACGTCCGGGCGGTAGCCGGCCTCGACGAGCGCGTCGGCGCCCCCGTCGACCCCGATCAGCACCGGCTTGAAGTCCCGGATGTAGGGCCTGACCATCCGCAGGTCGCGCTTGTGGCCCGGGCCGCGCGCGACCACGAGGGCGTGCCGGTCGCGAAACCGCGTCCGTAGCGGCGGGAAGTCGATCCCTTCCGAGAGCAGGTTGCCCTCCTCGCGCAGGTAGCGCATCGTGTTGTCGGCGAAGGCCTCGAGCGCCTGGGTCACGCGGCCGCGCTGCTCGCCGAGGGCCTCCTCGAGCTCACGCTCGGACAGCACCCGCCCCGAGGCGAGGCAGGTGCCGTTCCGGAAGAGGCTGCCCCCGCGGACGGTGATGGCTTCCCCCTCGCGCACCGCCTCGAAAAGATCCGACCCGGGCGCGTCGATCAGCCGCACGCCACCCCGCACGAGCAGGAGCGGGCCGGGGTTCGGGAACCGGCCCGTCTGCGAGGGAGCGGTGTTGACGACGACGCGGACCCCTGACTCGAGCAGCTCCTCGGCCGAGACGCGGTCGAGGTCGGAGTGGTCGACGATCGCGATGTCGTCGGCCTCGAGTCGGCGGACGAGCTGCTTCGTGCGCCGGTCGAGCCGCGCCCGGCCGGTGAACTCGACGAAGGTGCTCATCCCGCAGGCGGGCCCTCGCGCACCGAGACAAGCTCGAGGAACTCCCGGCCGCCGAGCATCCGCTCCAGCTCGTCGCGGCGGTCCGTCCCCACGAGCCGCTCGATGCGGGTGTGGGTCGGGTCGCCGGGGACCTTCTCGACGCGGAAGTGCCGGTCCGCGAGGCTCGCGATCTGCGGCAGGTGGGTGATCGTGACGACCTGCGCCGTCTTCGCGAGCCTGGCGAGCGCCTGGCCCACCGCGTTCGCAGTCTGCCCTCCGATGCCGGCGTCGATCTCGTCGAAAACGATCGTCTGGCCACCCCCGACGGCCGCGATCGCAAGCGCGACGCGGGAGAGCTCGCCCCCGGAGGCGGTCTCGGCAACCGGCGCGAAGGGAAGGCCCGGGTTCGGGCGGATCAGAAACGAGACGGCGTCCGCGCCCGCGGGGCCGGGCTCGCGCTCGGCCAGCTCGGCCCGGAACTCTCCCTCCCCCATGCCGATCCCGCGGAGCTCGGCCGCCACCGCGTCGGCGAACGGTCCCGCCGCAGCTCGCCGGGTCTCGCGGAGCGTGCCGGTGACCGCGTCAAACCGTGCCTGTGCGGCCGCGACCGCCTCGGCCGCGACCCGGGTCGGATCGAGCCCGGCGTCGAGCGCCTCGAGCTCCACGCGGGCCTCTGCTGCGCGTGCCAGCAGAGTCTCGTAGCTGTCGGCGCCGAAGCGTCGGCGCGCCGTGGCGATCCGGTCGAGCGAAGCCTCGACCTCCTCCAGCCGGACGGGATCGGCTTCGAGCGAGGCGAGGAACGAGCGCAGCGCCGCGGCCGTCTCACGCAGGCCGAGCTCGGCCTCACGCAGCTCGCTCGCGAGCGGCGGCAGCTCCGGCGCGAGCTCCTCGACCTGCGCGAGCGCCCGCTCCGCGAGCGCCACCTGGCCCGTGGCGCCGCTTCCCTCCTCCGGCGTGAGCGCCTCCGCCGCAGCGATCGCGGCCTGGGCGAGCTCGGTGACGTGGCGGAGGCGCTCCCGCTCGGCCCGAAGCGACTCGTCGAGCCCCGGCTCGAGCCCCTCGGTGTCCTCGACGAGGGCGCGGAGCTCCCTGATCCGCTCCTGCGTTCCCGCTTCCCCCTGCGCAGCCTCGTGGAGCCGCCTCGTGGCTGCGGACAGCTCGGCCCAGGCCGCCCGCGCGTCGACGCGCCGGCGGCTCTGCTCGTCGCCGGCGAAGCTGTCGAGCACGTCGAGCTGGTAAGAGGGGCGTCCGAGGCGACGCTGCTCGAACTGCCCCGACATCGAGACGAGGCGCTCCGCGGCCGCCGCCACGTCCTCCCGCGCTGCCGTGCGCCCCCACGCGTACGCCCGCGTCCGGCCGTCCGCGAACACGCGGCGCGCGAGCACGAGGCTTTCCTCGTCCGCGGGCCGGAGCTCGGCCAGGCGCTCGAGCTCCGGCTCGCCGGCGAGCGCCGCGGGGACCTCGAGCTCGGCCTCCACATACGCCTCGGGCCCGTCGCTGCCGACGAGGCCGGGATCCCCCCGCGCCCCGAGCAGCAACCCGATCGCCTGCGCGAGGATCGTCTTTCCCGCGCCGGTCTCGCCCGTGATCGCGTTCAGCCCCGGGGCGAGCTCGAGCTCAGCCGCGCGGATCAGCACGAGGTTCTCGATCCGGAGCCTAAGCAACAAAGATCTCGCGGTAGCGGCGAAAGAAGGTGGCCTCCAGCGGAGTCGCGAGCAGGCTCCGCTCGGCCGCTAGCCGGACCGCCAGGCTGCCGCCGGGCGCGATGCTCGCGAAGGCGTGCCCGTCGGCGATCACGGCCGCTTCCACGTCGGCGCTCTGGTTGGAGACGGCCACGTCCAGGTCCGGGGGGACGACCAGCGGCCGGGCGTGGAGTGAGTGCGGCGCGACGAATGTGATCGCGATCGCGTCCAGACCGCGGACGAGCACCGGGCCGCCGCTCGAGAGGTTGTACGCGGTCGAGCCGGACGGCGTCGAGCAGATGAGACCGTCGCAGGGCTGGACGCCGAGGTCCTCGCCGCCCACCCCCCAGCCGAGGTGGGCCATCCGTCCCAGCACCGAGCTCGTGACGACGACGTCGTTGATCGCGAGGCGGCGCTTGGCGCCAGCGCGGGCTTCGAGCACCGGCAGCGAGTGGACCGCGTAGCGGCCGCGGAACGCCTCGGTCAGCCTGGCCTCCAGCTCTCCGGGCTGCACCGAGGCGAGGAATCCGACCCGGCCGAAGTTGACGCCGAGCACCGGCACGTCGGTGTCGACGAAGCGCTGCAGCGCGCGCAACATCGTCCCGTCGCCGCCCAGCACCACGGCGAGGTCGGCGGCGCTCCGTCCGTCTGCGCCGGCTCGCCCGTGCTTTTCGGCCTCCTCGTCGGAGAGCAGCAGCTCGACCCCCGTGAGGCGTGCGACCTGCTCGAGCCGCGCGAGGGCGGGCCCGATCGTCTCGGCCCGGCCGTGCGTGACCACGGCGACGCGGCGGGCGCGCCCAGGAGCGTGGCTCTGGCCCCTACGCGCTCGGCCGGCCGACGGCGGCGTCGATCCAGGCTCCGATGTCATCGGCGCGATCGGCTCCTTGTCGCGGGACGAGGTAGAGGAAGAACTCCCGGTTTCCTTTCGGGCCGGGCAGGCCCGAGTCTACGACCCCGGCGACGCTTGCCCCCCAGGCTCCGACCTGGCCGGAAAGTCGCTCCAGCACTCTGCGGTGGACGGCCGGGTCGCGGACGACGCCGCCCTTCGCGTCGGCCCGGCCCGCCTCGAACTGCGGCTTGACGAGCACGAGCGCTTGCCAGCCGGGGGCCGCGAGCGTGAGCGCCGGCGGGAGAGCCAGCTCGAGCCCGATGAAGGAGACGTCGCAGGTGATCAGCTCGGGCGGGTAGGGCAGGTCGGTCAGGTGACGGGCGTTCACCCGCTCGAGCACGGTGACGCGCGGGTCCGACCGCAGGCGCTCGTGGAGCTGGCCGTGGCCGACATCGAGCGCGATCACGCGGGCCGCGCCCCGCTGGAGCAGGACGTCGGTGAAGCCCCCCGTCGAAGCCCCGAGGTCGAGGCAGGACGCCTCCCGAACATCCACGTCGAGCGCATCGAGCGCGTGCGCGAGCTTCTGCCCGCCGCGGGAGACGAATGCCGCCGCCGGGGAGACGGTGAGCTCCGCCGACGCCTCGACCTGCTCCCCCGCCTTCGAGTGACCACGGATGCGACCCGCGAGCAGCAGCGCCTGCGCCTGCGAGCGCGTCTCGGCGAGGCCGCGCTCGACGAGCAGCAGATCGAGCCGCTTCTTCACGGCAAGAGGGTAGTGCTAGCAGGCGATGCTCGACTAGGCGGTTCGCACCGCGAGGCCCGAAACGATCTCCTCCAGGACGGCCGTGTCCGCGGAGATCGTTTTCAGGCGCGCCCGCGCGCGCCCGGCGGCCTCGTCGGCCAGCCGCCTCGCGCCGTCCAACCCGTGGGAGAGAACGTAGCCGTCCCCGTCGAGGATGTCGTCGACGATCTGGAACAGGAGGCCGAGCTCGTCGCCGAAGGAGCGCCAGGGTCCCTGTTGCCGCGCGGGGACCCCGGCCGCCCAGAGGCCGCAGCCGACCGAGGCCGAGAAGAGGCACCCGGTCTTCAGCCGGTGGAGCGAGGCCAGGTCGCCCGGATCGTCGCTCAGGTCGAGGTACTGGCCCCCGATCATCCCGAGCGTGGCCTGTGCGAGCTCCCTGCCAACCTCGGGACCGGGGTAGGACAGCGCGAGCCGGAACGCCTCCGAGACGAGCGCGTCGCCGGCCAGGATCGCGTTCGCCTCGCCGAAGCGCACGTGCAGGCTCGGCCGGCCGCGCCGCACGTCGTCGTCGTCGAGCGCCGGCAGGTCGTCGTGGACGAGCGAGAACGTGTGCACGAGCTCGACCGCCGCCGCCGCCGGCAGGACCAGCTCCGGATCGACCCCGGCCGCCTGTCCGGTGGCGAGGCAGATCACCGGACGGACCCGCTTGCCGCCGCCCTCGAGGGCGTAGCGGAGCGCATCCGAGAGACCGCCGAGCTCCGGCGTCAGCGCCAGGTCGCCGAGGTACGTCTCGACGAGGCCGCGCAGCTCGTCAGGGCTCTGCATCCACGGCCTTCCTCGCGTCGCCGATCGCCAGCTCGATCTCCTTCGCGATCTCCGAGAGCTCGGCGAGCACGTCGATCGCCGCGTCAGGATCTTCGGTGGCCTCGAGTCTCGCACGCGCGCGCTCCAGTCGCTCGAGGAGCGCTTCGGCCTCGCGCAGCCTGTCCTCCGCCTCACCGACCATCGAGTGCCGCCTCCCTGTGGATCCTGCCGAGGATGCCGTTGACCAGCTTGGCGGCGTCGTCGGACGCGTAGCGCTTCGCGAGCTCGACCGCCTCGTCGATCGCCACCTCGGCCGGCACGTCGCCCGTCCCGAGCTCGAGGACGGCGATCCGCAGGATGTTCCGCTCGAGCGTTCCCAGGCGCTCCGCCCTCCACCCCTCGGCGGCCTCGGTGATCCGGGCGTCGAGGGCCGGCGCCCGGGCGGCGACGGCCTCGGCCAGATCGCGGGCGAACGGGTCGATGTCCCCCTCGTGCAGCGAGGCGAGCGGCCGCTCGGGCAGGAGGTCCCACTGGTAGAGGAGGAAGAGCGCGGTGCGCCGCGCCGCACGCCGGCCCGCCACTAGTGCTCTGTCCCCGCCAGCGTCGCGAGGAAGCCCGTCGAGTAGTCGCCGCTTCGGAACCCGGCGCTCGAGAGGACGCTGACAGCGGTCGGGATCGTCGTGGCGACGCCCTCGAGCTCGAGCTCTCCGAGCGCGCGGAGCGCGCGCGCGATCGCCGCGTCGCGGCCCGTGTCCCAGACGATCAGCTTCGCAAGGAGGGAGTCGTAGTACGGGGGAACCGCGGCACCATCCTCGACGTGCGTGTCGACGCGCACTCCGGGCCCGAGCGGAGCGCGGAACCGCGTCACCGTCCCCGGCGAGGGCATGAAGTCGCGCGCCGGATCCTCCGCGTTGACCCGGACCTCGATCGCGTGGCCTCGCCTCGGCGCGCGCCCGGTCGAGGCGAGCCGCTCGCCGGCGGCGATCCGCAGCTGCTCCCGAACGAGGTCGATCCCCGTCACCAGCTCGGTCACCGGATGCTCGACCTGGAGCCGTGCGTTCAGCTCGATGAAGTAGAACTCGCCGCCGGGACCGAGGAGGAACTCGAACGTCCCCGCGCTCCGGTAGCCGAGCAGCCTGCAGGCGCGCTCGGCCGCGGCCTCCATCTCCTCGCGCAGCTCCGGCCCGACGGCGGGCGAGGGCGACTCCTCGAGCAACTTCTGGTGGCGGCGCTGGATCGAGCACTCCCGCTCTCCGAGCGTGAGGACGCGCTCGCCGTCACCGAGCACCTGAATCTCGACGTGCCGCGCGGGGCTGACCGCCTTCTCGACGTAGATCCCAGCGTCTCCGAAGGCCGCCTGAGCCTCGGCGGCCGCGCTGGCGAAGCCGTCTTCGAGCTCGGCGGGCGTCCCCACGAGGCGCATCCCCTTACCCCCGCCACCGGCGACCGCCTTCAGGAGCACCGGGAAGCCGAGGCCCCCGGCCGCGGCCGTGGCGCCGGCGAGGTCGACGGGCCCGTCGGTCCCGGGGACGAGTGGGACCCCGGCCGCCGCCAGCTCGGCCTTCGCGCGCGCCTTGTCTCCCATCCGTTCCATCGTGTCCACGCTCGGGCCGACGAAGACGAGGTCGTTGTCGTCGCAGGCACGCACGAAGGCCGGGTTCTCGGCCAGGAATCCCCAGCCCGGATGGATCGCCTCGCAGCCGGTGGTCTCCGCGGCGGCCACGATCGAGGGGATGTTGAGGTAGCTCAGCGACGCCGGCGGCGGGCCGATGCAGACGGCGCGATCGGCCGTCCGGACGTGGAGCGAGCCCGCGTCGGCCGTCGAGTAGACGGCGACCGCCTCGACGTCGAGCTCGTGGAGCGCCCGGATCACCCGGACGGCCACCTCGCCCCGGTTGGCGATCAGGACGCGGGAAAACACGTCCTACAGGGCGTCGAGCGGCCGGCCGGCGAGTGGCTCGAGCTCGAACAGGAGCTGACCGAACTCCACCGGCTGGCCGTTCTCGGCGTGGATCCCCCGCACGGTCGCGTCGAGGTCCGACTTGACCTCGTTCATCAGCTTCATCGCCTCGAGGATGCAGAGCGTCTGACCCGCGGAGACCGGCTCCCCCACCTCGACGAACGGCGGTGCCCCCGGCTGCGGAGCGCGGTAGAAGGTCCCGACCATCGGCGACTCGACCCGGACTCCGCCTGCCCCGGCCGGATCGGCTGCCGGGGCGCTCGCGGGGTCCACCCTCGGCTCGAGCGGCGCCACCGCCGCGGCCGGCACCGCGTCGGCCGTCCGCCTGACGCTGACGCGGAGGCCTTCCTCCTCGA
Organism: Actinomycetota bacterium; assembly: GCA_013695295.1. Taxonomy (GTDB): domain Bacteria; phylum Actinomycetota; class Thermoleophilia; order Gaiellales; family Gaiellaceae; genus JACDAS01. The sequence continues at coordinate 13,646 of JACDAS010000053.1, forward strand.
TCGTGATCTCGCCGATCCCCGTCTCCTGGACGATCCGGACGACCTCACGGATCCGCTCCGCGCGCGCCTGATCGACGCCCGAGCCGGCCAGCGACTCCTCGCGCGCGGCCCGGGCGCGAATCGAGGTCAGGAGCGGCTCGGCCTCCTCCCCGAAGAGCGCGAGCAGGAGCAGCTCCTCCTCGCTCGAGGCGAGGCCGGCCACGTCACGTCGCAACTCCTCGAGGTCGACGGGGACGTGCTCGGGAACCCCGTCGGTCAGGAGCTCGACGACCCGCCGGACGGCGGGGTCGATTCCGCCGGGCGTCGTCCCGAACCCGCCGGCGATCAGGGTCTGGAGCTCGTCGACGACCGTTGTGTATCGACTCGCCGAGAGGACGTTGAGCAGCGCCTGCGAGCCCAGAATCTGGCCGATCGGCGACGCGAGTGGCGGCGAGCCGACCTCGGCGCGCACCACGGCGAGCTCGTCGAGGACGTCGTCGAGGCGGTCGCCGGCCGCCTGGGCCCGCAGGTGCACGTCGAGCGCCGCGACCAGGCCGGCGGGCAGCTTGTGCTGGGCGGCCCGGACGGCGATCCGCGGAGCGAGCGGGGTCACCGGCTCGTCGCCGATGTGCTCGTCGACGAGGTCCGACGCGCGCCACAGGGCCTCGAC
>JACDAS010000059.1 GCA_013695295.1 Actinomycetota bacterium
CGCGCGCAGCTCCTCCGGCAGCTCGCCCCGCAGGACGAAGCGCCCGTGCTCGAACGGTTGCAGGAGCTCGTCGTGACCGGGCCCCGCGACCGCCTCGAGCTCCTCGTGCGTCCAGGTGAAGGTGAGGCCCTCGACCCCCTCGGTGTCGGCGTCCTGCGACGAGGCGAACCCTCCCTCCGGCAACGCCAGTTCCCGGAGCACATAGTCGAGCGTCGCCTCGACGACGTCCCGGTAGCGCCCCTCCCCCGTCACGGCGAAGGCGTGCAGGTACGTCGAGGCAAGCAGCGCGTTGTCGTAGAGCATCTTCTCGAAGTGCGGCACGAGCCAGCGCTCGTCGACCGAGTAGCGATGGAAGCCGCCGCCGACGAGGTCGTACATGCCCCCCGCGGCCATGGCGTCGAGCGTCTGCCGGACCAGGTCGAGCGCGCCGTCGTCGCCCCGGCGGTGCATGCGCAGGCAGAACTCGAGCGCGGATGCCGGCGGGAACTTCGGCGCGCGCCCGAAGCCGCCCCAGCGGGGATCGAACTGCGAGCGCAGACTGCGCAGGGCATCGCGCAGGATGCCGTCGACCAGCGGCTCCCGCGACGGTGCGGCCTCGCTCGAGCGCCGCACCGCCTCGACGAGCTGCCGGGCCGAGCGGGCGACGTCGCCCCGGCGCTCACGGTAAGCAGCCGCGACCGCCTCGAGCACCTGCCGGAAGCTCGGCAGGCCGTGGCGCGGCTCGGGCGGGTAGTACGTGCCGCCGTGGAAGGGCTCGCCTGCGGGGGTCAGGAAGACAGTCATCGGCCACCCGCCGTGCCCGGTCAGCGTGACGACGGCGTCCATGTAGACCGAGTCGAGGTCGGGCCGCTCCTCGCGATCGACCTTGACGTTGACGAAGAGCTCGTTCATCAGCGCCGCCGTCTGCGCGTCCTCGAACGACTCGTGCTCCATCACGTGGCACCAGTGGCAGGCCGCGTAGCCGATCGAGAGCAGGATCGGTCGATCCTCGGCGCGCGCGCGGCCGAGGGCCTCCTCCCCCCACGGATACCAGTCGACCGGGTTGTCGGCGTGCTGCAGGAGGTAGGGGCTGGCCTCAGCCCCGAGGCGGTTCACGGGCGTGGCTCCGGAGCGGCCGGGCCGGCAAAGCCGTCCCGGCCCTCCATGGCCGGCAGCCCACGAAAAGCCTCGACGTGCTGGAGCAGGTACGAGCTGGTCTCGTGGGCGAGCCGGTCCAGCTAGCCCTCGAACCCGGTCGAGTCGACCTGCTCGGGTGTGATCTTCACCGTCACCCGCCGCTCGGTCGGCGAGCGCCACGGATACGTGTCCTTGCCGAGGTACTTCTTCGCCAGCCGGTCGATCTGGTCGTCGGCGCCCTCGTCGACGAGCTCGGCGCGGCCGCTGACGGCGACCCACCGGTGGGTGTTCTCCGGGTCGACGACCATCAGCGAGACGCGCGGGTCGCGCGCGACGTGTCGCTCCTTGGCGCGACCGCGGGCGGTGTTGAACGAGATGCCGTCGCTCGCATCGACCCACACGACCGTCGAGTGCGGCGACCCGTCGTCACGCAGCGTCGTCGCGACGCCGACGAACGGGTTCTCCGACACGAACTTCTGCTGATCCTGCGTGAACTCCCCCATCCTCGTCCTCCTATCGGTGTCACACGACCTGAAACGCGTAGTCGCGATAGCGTCTTCCCACCGATGGCCGTTCTCGTCCTCGCAGGAACCCGCAAGGGCCTTTTCCTCCTCCACGGCGACGACGCGCGGACGCGTTGGGAGCTCGAGGGCCCGCTCCTGACCGGCTGGTCGATCTACCACGCGATCCTGGATCGGCGCGACGGCGCCGTCTATGCGGCAGCCAACAACTGGGTGTACGGCGCGACCGTGCAGCGCTCGGACGACCTCGGCAGGACGTGGAGCCGCTCCGAGCAGCTCGGCCTGCCCGAGGAGAGCGGCCTCAAGCTCGAGGCCGCCTGGCACGTCGAGCCGGGGCACGAGAGCGAGCCGGAGACGCTCTGGCTCGGCGGCGATCCCGGCGTCCTCTTCCGCTCGGACGACGGCGGCTCGGCGTGGGAGCCGGTGGCCGGGATCCTCGAGCATCCGACCCGCGACCGCTGGCACCCGGGGGCCGGAGGCCTGTGCTGCCACTCGATCCAGCTCGATCCCGGCGACGCGAATCGCCTCTACGTCGCGATCTCCGCCGCGGGAGCCTTCCGGAGCGACGACCGAGGGGAGACCTGGACGCCGGTGAACTCGGGGGTGGCCGCGGACTTCCTGCCGGAGCAGGACGGCCCGCCCGAGGTGGGCCAGTGCGTGCACAAGCTCCTCCTGCACCCCGAGCAACCCGAGCGGCTCTGGCAGCAGAACCACTGCGGGGTGTACCGCTCGGACGACCGCGGCGACTCGTGGGAACGGCTCGACGGAAACGGCCTCCCGAGTGGGTTCGGCTTCGGGCTGGCACTGCATCCGCGCCGGCCGGACACCGCCTTCGTGACTCCGGAGGAGGGCGCCGAGAACCGTGTCACCTCGGACGGCCGGCTCGGCGTCTACCGCACCGACGACGGCGGCGCGAGCTGGTCGCTGGCTGCGCAGGGCCTCCCCGAGCCGGCCTGGGCGGCCGTCCTGCGCGAGGGAATGGCGAGCGACGACCTCGATCCCGCCGGTATCTATCTCGGCACTCAGGGCGGCTCGATCTTCGTCTCGCCCACCGAAGGGGCGGGCTGGATCGAGGCCGCGGCGAACCTGCCGCCGGTGCTCTCGATCGAGGTCGCCCGTACCGCCTAGGTGGTGACCGTCCTGCTCCCGTCGCTCCTCGCGCACGAGTCGGGGGGCCGAAACCGCTTCGAGCTCGAGGCGGCGACGGTCGGCGAGGCCCTGCGGGCCCTGCCGATCAGAAACCTGATCTTCGACGAGCACGACGACTTGCGCCGGCTCGTCAACGTGTATGTCGAAGGCGTCGACATGCGCGATCGAGGCGGCCTCGAGGGCCGGCTCGCGGCCGGAGAGACGATCCGGATCGTCGCGGCCGTCGCCGGCGGCTGAGTCCTACTTCACTTCCCTCGGGATCTCGATCTCACCGGCCAGGATCCGGGCCTTCACGGCGGCCAGGGCCTCGACGTCCGCCTTCGTGACCTTCGGGCTGATCTTCCCGAGCCGCACGCCACCCTGCTTCAGGCTGAAGACCGCGTCGGCGCCGCCCTTGAACCGACCCTGCTGGACGTCGAGGATCGTCAGGTAGACCGAGCGGTCGACGGCCTTCATCGCGCTCGTCAGCACGTGCGGGCCGAGGAAGGCCTGATCGGCGTCGACGCCGACGCCCCACACCTTCTTCTCGCGGGCGGCGTCGAGCGCGCCCAGACCGCAGCCTCCGGCGACCTGGAAGACGACCCCGGCCCCGGCTGCGATCTGGTTCAGGGCGATCTCCTTGCACTTCGCCTGGTCGGCGAAGTCCTGCGAGTACGCGTTCGGCGTCTTGACCCCGGGAGAGGCCGCGCGCGCGCCGGCCTGGTAGCCCGCGATGAAGCGGTCGACCGGCGGCTGCTTCTGCCCGCCCACCGACGAGACGACGTCCGCGCCGGGGCGGCGCTTCTCGACGAGAGCTCCGAGGTACCCGGCCAGGTAGCCGACCTCCTCCTCGTGGAAGAGCAGACCGCGGACGTTCGTCGGGGCGCCCTTCAGGTCCTTGTAGGAGACGTCCACGATCGAGAAGCGCGTCTTCGGGAACTTCTTCGCGACGGCCTCCATCGCAGCGATCTCAGTGAAGCCGACGCCGATCACGAGGTCGTAGCCCTGCCGGGCGAAGGTGGAGAGGTTCGGAACGTAGTCGGAGGCGGTCTTCGACTCGGCGACGCGCACGGTGACGCCGAGCTCCGTCTCCGCCCGCTTCAGCCCGACGTAGGCGAGGTGGTTGAAGCCGCGGTCGTTCAGCTGGCCCGTGTCTGTGACGAGCCCGATCCGCAGGCCGTCGGCCTCCCCGGTCGTCGCGGCCTTCTCGTCGCCACCGCAACCCGCAGCCGCGAGGACGAGCGCCGCCGCCACGGCGAGCCGGCCGATTCCGGTGCGTGTCTTTGCCATCTCCACTACCCTTTCGCGAGGTTTACGACTCTGAGTCTAAAACTGGTGCCCGAGTTTACCACCACCACCGCGCACGTCGCTCTCGCCGTCGTCCTGCAGGTGCGCGGAGCACGGCTCCGCGTGCTGCTCTGGCAGCGCGCGCGGCCACCGGAGCTCGGGGCGTGGGCCCTTCCGGGAGGCCTGCTCGGAGCCGACGAGACGCTCGAGGTCTCGATCCGGCGCCATCTCGCCGAGAAGGTCGACGTCCGTGGGCTCTCGCACCTCGAGCAGCTGGAGACGCGGAGCGAGCCACGACGAAACCGCGCCGTCCGCGAGCTCGCCACCGCGTACCTCGGCCTCGTACCGGCGGACGTCGACCCGGTGCTCCCGGGCGATACCGCCTGGCATCCGGTCGCCCGCCTCCCGCAAGCGGCGTTCGACCACCGCTCGATTGTGCTCGCCGGCCGCGACCGCCTGCGCGCGAAGCTGTCCTACTCGAACCTGGGCTTTGCCCTGGCGCCTCCGCAATTCACGCTGTCCGAGCTCCGCGCCCTGTACGCCGCCGCGCTCGGGCACGAGGTCTCCGCGACGAACCTCCAGCGCGTCCTCGTCCGCCGAGGGGTGATCGAGTCGACCGGCACCCGCCGGGAGGCCGGCCCGGTCGGGGGCCGGCCTGCGGCGGTGTACCGATTCCGCTCCCGGCGGCTCGAGATCACCGACCCGTTCGCCGTCCTCCGGCCTCCGCACGGGGCTCGAGCGGGCCCGGGCGCCGGTTAGGACCCGTGCGTGTAGCTCACGAGCTCCTCCCGGTCGCTCCCGCCCGACACTCCGATCGCCAGCACCATGCCGACGCCGCGCGCGTAGAACTTGTACTCCTGGATCTTCGCCTTCAGCGGATTGAGATCCCTGGTCATCAGCACCTTCCCGATCCCGAAATGGCCGAACGGGACCTCGACCTGCTCGCGGAGACTGATCACCTCGGCCCGGTCCTCGGCCTGACCGACGTAGTACTCCTGCCGATAGCGCAGGCCTGGGACGGGCTTCGCGGGCATCGCAATCCCGGCCTGGGCCCCGTCGACCCCGGCCTCGAACGACCCCTGAGTCGAGACGACCTTGCCGTTCTCGTACTCCTTCGTCGCCTCGCCCAGGTACCAGACGTTGCCGCACCGGTCCTGTGCGTACCAGTCGTCGGTGACCTCGACCGGCACGCCTCGCTCGGTGACCACGTCGTGGATGACCCTGGCCGTGATCCCGTTCGCGATCCGCTTCGTCTTGGCGGTCACGGTCACGACGACGCGGAGCTTCCCCCCATCGGGGTCGGTCTCCCGGTACACCCAGCGGCTGCCGGGCCTCATCGGCCAGTAGGGGTTGTCGATCCGGGTCGTGAAGTCGGCCGGGTTCAGCTTCGCCGGCTCGCTCCCGCGCGGCAGCTTGCAGGCGGCGAGGGTCACCGTCCCGCCCGCCTTGGCGCTGCCTTCGCCGCCCGACGCCGCGACTGCCACTGCGACTGCGACTGCGACTGCGAGGATCAGGCTGGCCGCGCTCGGAATCTTGGCTCTCATCTCAGCTCCTTCGATCGGCCGGAAGACCGGCCTGTGGACGTGTGAGGACGTTCTACGGGAGCCGCATGAGCGGTAGATGAGAGTGTCCTGGGCCGCCGACGCGGCCGTCAGTGCACGCGCCGCACGAGCGCCGGGAGGAGCCAGACCGCGATCAGCAGGTACCCGATCGCGATCAGCGACGAGAGCATGAACTCGACGGCGAGGACGCCGATCGCGACGTAGAGCGCCGCCGCGGCCAGGTAGAGCACGAGCGTCCCCCGTCCCTCGTCCACCCGACGAACCCTACGGGGCCGTTGCGAAGGCGCGCGCCTTGCCCTACCCTGTCTCGAAGAGTTCCGCCGACGAAAGGAGGCCGACGATGACGACGACTGCATCCACCGCCTCCCGTCGCGGAGCCCGCAGACCCTCCTAGACCGCTAGCTCGGTCTCGAGTGCGGGGCCCGCGCCCCGACCTCCCGGCCGCGCGCCTCGCGCGGGCCGGTTCACCGCTCGAGAAGGAGACCGCTTGCTCGCAACACCGGAAACCCGCTTCACCCTCGAACGCCTCGGCTGGGACGAATTCTTCGCCGCCGCCTTCGAGGTCCACGCCGCAGAGGGCCTGCTCCCCGGGCGCGTCGCCGTCCAGCACGGGGGTGTCTACGACGTCTACACCGAGATCGGCGAGTTGCACGCCGAGCCATCCGGGCGCCTCAGGCACGAGGCGACGGGCAGCGGCGAGCTGCCCGCCGCTGGGGACTGGGTGGCGGTCGAGCCCGTCGAGGCGGGCTCGAGGACGCGCATCCAGGCGGTCCTGCCACGCCGCACCGTCTTCTCACGGAAGGTCGCGCTGGGCGAGACCGAGCAGCAGGTCGTGGCCGCGAACGTCGACGTGGCCTTCCTCGTCAGCTCGCTGAATCAGGACCTGAACCTCCGCCGCCTCGAGCGCTACCTGACGATGGCCTGGGAGAGCGGCGCCGTCCCCGTCGTCGTGCTGAGCAAGGGCGACCTCGTGACCGATCCCGAGGCGGCCGTTGCCGAGGTGCAGGCGGTGGCCATTGGCGTGCCGGTGCACGTGGTCTCGAGCGTGACCGGCGCCGGCCTCGAGGAGTTGCTCGGCTACCTGCGAGGAGACCGCACCGGCGCGCTCCTCGGCTCCTCCGGCGTGGGCAAGTCGACGCTCGTCAACCGGCTCCTCGGCGAGGAGCTGCTCGACGTGCAGGAGATCCGGTCGGACGGCCGCGGACGCCACACGACGACACGGCGGGAGCTCGTCCCGCTCCCCGGCGGCGGCCTGCTCCTGGACACCCCGGGGATGCGCGAGCTCCAGCTCTGGGACGCCGGGAGCGGGATCGACGACGCCTTCGCCGAGATCCTCGAGCTCGCCGGACGCTGCCGCTTCTCGGACTGCGCGCACGAAACCGAGCCGGGCTGCGCGGTTCACGCCGCGATCGACCGGGGCGCGCTCTCGCTCGACCGCCTGCTCAGCTACCGCAAGCTGCAGCGCGAGCTGCGGATGCTCGAGCGCAGGCAGGACCAGCGCGCCCGCTCGGAGGAGCGCAAGCGCTACCGCGTGCAAGCCAGGAGTAGGCGCAAGGCCAGCTGGTAGGGCCCGCGGCCCTATGCTCTCCGCCGATGGCGAGCGTAACCGTCAAGCAGCGGCTGCGCTACGCGTTCGACAACACGATGTCGAGGGGCACACCCGCGCTCGCGGCGTGGCTCGGCGTCGCGACGGGCGTGATGATCGTGCTCTTCTCGATCGTCGTCCTGATCGGAGGGCTCGCGCCGGAGGCCGACGGCGGAGGGAAGCCGGGGATCATCAGGCAGTTCTTCAACAGCCTCCTGCACACGCTCGACGCCGGCACGATCGCAGGCGACGGCGGAGGCTGGCCGTTCCTGCTCGTGATGCTTCTCGTCACGCTCGGAGGCGTGCTGATCGTGAGCGCGTTGATCGGCGTGATCGCGTCGGGGCTCGACACGAAGCTCCAGGAGCTTCGCAAGGGGCGCTCCTTCGTGGTCGAGAGCGGCCACACGCTGATCCTCGGGTGGGCCGACACGATCTTCACGATCCTCTCGGAGCTCGCGGTCGCGAACGCGAACGAGCGGGATCCCGTGGTGGTGATCCTCGCCGACCGCGACAAGGTCGAGATGGAGGATGCGATCCGCGCCAAGGTTCCCGCGCTGGGCAAGACGCGGGTCGTCTGCCGGACGGGCAGCCCGATCGATCTCTCCGACCTCGAGATCGTGAACCCGCAGGAGGCCCGCTCGATCGTCGTGCTCTCCCCCGACGAGGCCGAGCCGGACGCGCAGGTGATCAAGACGATCCTCGCGCTGACCCAGGCGCCAGGGCACAGGGAAGCGCCGTACCACATCGTCGCGGAGATCGAGCGCCCGGAGAACCTCGAGGTCGCGCGGCTGGTCGGTGGCGACGAGACGGTGCTGATCGACAAGCGCGAGACGATCGCGAGGCTGATCGTGCAGGCCTCGCGCCAGTCCGGGGCCTCCGTCGTCTACACCGAGCTGCTCGACTTCGGCGGCGGCGAGGTCTACTTCCGTCAGGATCCCGCGCTCGCCGGCGGGACCTTCGGCGATGCGCTGTTCGCCTACGAGGAGTGCACGGTGATCGGGCTCCAGGCGAACGGCAGGGTCTCGCTCAACCCGCCCCTCGAGACGCCGATCGGACCGGACGACCGCATCGTGGCGATCGCCGAGGACGACGCGCGTTTGACCGCAGCCGAGCCCTTCTCGGGCCGGATCGACGAGGAGGCGATCGTCGCCGCCCCGGCCCGCGACGGCCGGCCGCAGCGGGTGCTTCTGCTCGGCTGGAACAGCCGCTCGCCTGCGGTGATCAACGAGCTCGACCAGTATGTGGAGGAGGGCTCGACGATCCTCGTCGTCGCTGACTGGGCGCAGGCCGGGACCTCGATCGACCAGGAATGCGCCACGCTTCGCAACCTCGGCGTCGAGTTCCGCCAGGCGAACACAACCGACCGGCGCACGCTCGACTCCCTGGGCATCGAGGATTTCGACCACGTGATCGTGATGTGCTACTCCGACCAGCTCGACCATCAGCGCGCCGACGCCCGAACGCTCGTGACGCTGCTGCACCTCCGCGACATCGCCGCCCGCAAGGCGGTCAAGTTCTCGATCGCGAGCGAGATGCTCGACGATCGAAACCGCGAGCTCGCCCAGGTGACCCAGGTCGACGACGTGATCGTCTCCGATCGCGTGATCAGCCTGATGATCACCCAGATCTCGGAGAACCCGAGGTTGAAGGAGGTCTTCAGCGAGCTCTTCGCCGCCGAGGGCTCCGAGATCTATCTCAGGCCGGCCGCCGACTACGTGCTGGCCGGCCGCGAGACGACCTTCGCCACGCTCGTCGAGGCCGCGAGGCGGCGAGGCGAGGTCGCGATCGGCTATCGGGACGCGGCGAACGCGCTCGATCCAGCTCGCGCCTACGGCGTCCGGATCAACCTGCCGAAGTCGGCGCCGATCCGCTCCGGGGCGGGCGACCGCGTCGTGGTGCTCGCGGAGGCATAGCAGCAGACGTCGCATCGCCTCGCCTGCGCTGGTAGGCATACGCGGCCGTCAGGAGCAGGAGGCCGACGGCGACGCAGGAGCCGACGCGATAGCCCGAGTCGAGCGCTGCGAGGTCGTAGAGGAAGACCTTCCCGAGCGCGAGCGAGAGGAGCGCGAAGCCGGCCAAGCGCAGCCGCCTGAGCTTCCGCGTGAGGCCGAGCCAGAGCGCGGCGAACCCGCAGACCCCCCAGAACGCGCTCAGCAGCGCCTGTCCCTGCTGGCCGGTCAACGCTCCCCCCGCCTCGGCGAACGGGGCGACGAGGGCGACGGACGCCAGGTACAGCGCAACCCCCGCTGCGAGCGCCTCGAGCGTCCTTCGCCCGCCCCGCTCGAGCTCGCCCTCGAGCCGCGCACAGCGCACGACCGCCGCCCCGACCGCGCCGAGCGCGACGACCGCGGGGACGAAGGCCTCCGGCCCGTGCAGGAGCGCCGACGGCGGCGCCTCGTAGACGAGGGCGTGGGCGCCGGCGAGCCCGAGGAAGGCGAGCGCGCCCGCGCGGGCGGTGCGATCCGCAAACCATCGCGCGGCCTGCGCCAGCACCACCGCCTCGGCGGCGTACGCGACGACGAGCGGCGTCCCGTCGAGCGCCAGCGAGATGAGGTAGGC
>JACDAS010000064.1 GCA_013695295.1 Actinomycetota bacterium
CTCCAGCCGAGCCCGGAGCCGCTCCGCAAGTCTCGTCGCGTGCCCGGCGGGGTCGGCGCAGACGACCATGCCCACGCTCCGTGTCTCGCGGTAGGCCGTCGGTACTAGCGGCCCGACCGCCGACCGCCCGGCCTCCTCGCGGAGCACCGTCGTAACCGCGTCCACGTCGGCTACCGGGCGGCGACCGAGGAACGCGAGCGTCATGTGGAGCCTCTCCGCCGGGACGGTGCGTCCCCGGGCACCTGTGAGGGCGGCAGACTGCCAGGCGACGACGCGCCCGAGCGTCTCGGGGGCGAGCCGGAGGCCGAGGAAGAGGCGGAGGCTCCCATCCCCGCCGACGGTAGCGGCCGCGGTGTCACGGAGGTGTGCCGATCCTGGAGCGTCGCTCACATGCAGCGCCGTGACCGAGCGGGCCTTCAACCCCGGGGGAATCCCGGCTCGAGCACTCGCCTGACGAGGTGGAGCGCCGTCGTCGTCGCTCTGCGCCTGATCGAATCGCGGTCGGCCGGATAGGCGAGCTCGACCCCGCGGCCGCCCTCGGGCCCGACCGCATGGACGAAGACCAGCCCCACCGGCTTCTCCGCCGTACCGCCTGCGGGCCCGGCTACGCCCGTGACCGACACCCCGACGTCGGCGCCCAGATGCTCCCGCGCCCCCGCGGCCATCGCCTCGGCCACCGCAGCGGAGACCGCACCGTCCGAGCGCAGAAGCTCCCCGGGGACGCGGAGAACATCGCGCTTCGACGCATCCGAATACGCGACCACCCCCCCGCGGAAGACGTCGCTCGAGCCGGGCACGGAGGTCAGGCGCGCCGCGACGAGTCCGCCCGTGCAGGACTCCGCCGTCGCGAGGGTCAGGCCGCGGGCGCGGCAGCGGGCGAGGACGAGCGCCTCCACGGCCTCACCGTCCTCTGCGAAGAGGTACCGCTCGAGCGGCGAGCGGAGGCCCGCCAGGAGGGTCTCGCCTCGCTCCTCGGCCCCCTCCTCTAGCAACACGTCGACGTGGATCTCGAAGTCGCGCGCGCAGATCGTCACCTCGACGCCGTTCCCGTCTCCCCCGGCCTCGGTCAGCGCCCGGGCGACAGCTGACTCGCTGACCCCGAAGAGCCGCAGGAGGTGCCTGCGAGGCGGGCGGACGCGCCCGAGAACCCGTCGGAGCGGCTCCGTCTCGACCGCGCGCGCCCAGAGCCGCTGCAGCTCAGCGGGGGGGCCGGGGAGCGCGACGGCGACACAGGCTCCGAGGTCGAGCAGAACCCCGGGCGCGGTGCCGGCGAGTCCGAGCGACCGGGCGCCTTCCGGGAGCGTCGCCTGCTTGCGGACTCCCGGCTCGAAGTCCGCGAACGGGCGGCCGAGCCGGGTCGCGAAGGCCCGCGAGAGGCTTCCGATCTCCTCCTCCAGGGCCGGGCCGAGCAGCAGGGTCCGCCCCGCCGCCCTGGCGAGGAGCTCGATCGTACGGTCGTCGTGCGTCGGGCCGAGGCCCCCCGAGACGAGGCACAGATCGGCCTCGAGACCCTCGTGGAGAGCCGCCTCGAGCTCGTCCGGCCGGTCGCCGACGATGGTCACCCGAGCTGCCTCCAGGCCCCGCTCCAGGAGCTCGCGCGCAAGGAAAGGACCGTTCAGATCGGTCCGGTCGCCACGGACGAGCTCGCTTCCGGTGACCACGACGAGCGCGCGCGGGCGCCGGTCGGCGCCGGTCAAGAGCGGCTGGTCGCCGGGGTGACGCTGGTTGCGGTGATGAGCACCACGACAGGCGAGGCGCCGCCGATCGAGACCGGCTCGCCGTTGAGCCTGAGGTCGAGGTTCTCCGGGCGACCGGCGTTGACCCAGAGCCGACGGGAGACGAAGCGCTGGCTCTGGCCTCGCTCGAGCGTCCCCTGGTAGAGGAGCTTGCCGCTGGCCGAATCGGCGTGCACCTGCAGCCAACAGTCACCTCCCGTCGCCCGCACGAGCAGCTTGGCCGGGGTGACGCGGACGGCCGGCGGGCGCGCGGGCCTGGCGGGCCCCTGGGTTGCAGGTCGCTGCGGGAGCGACGGTGACGGTCTGCCCGGACCCGCGGCGGGCTCGGGTGAGCTCGAGAACTTCCAGGCAGCGATCACCAGGGCCGTCATCACCCCGATCGCCGTCAGCGCGAGCAGGATCACGTTCGTCTCGATCCCGCGACCCGGCCGCTTGCGGGGCTGGCTGCGGCGCGGACGAAGCGGCGAGGAGTCCTCTCCGGTGACGAAGCGGGAGTTGTACTCGTCCACGTAGAGCTGGCCGTCGAGGCCGAGCGCCTCGGCATAGGCGCGGAGGAAGCCCCGGACGTACGTCTCCGCCGGGAGGGCCTCGAAGTCCTCCTCCTCGAGCGCCCGCAGGTAACGGCTCCGGATCTTCGTGGCCTGTTCGACCTCGCGGAACTCGAGCCGCTTTCGCAGGCGTGCCTCGCGGAGGCTGTTCCCGATCTCGAACAAGGACACCGATTGTAGACCCCGGTGCAGCCGGAGTGGTACCCGCCGGCGCACGACGCGCCCTACGGCGCGCATGTGCCTTTAAATCACGCCCAGTGCTAGGCCGCGAAGAGCTCGAGCAAGGCGTAGAAGCCGAGCGACAGGCCGACCGTCGCCGCGACGCAGAGCGAGGCCGCAGCCAGCAGGCGCCCGGTCCTCGCAGTCCGGGCGCCGCGGCTCCGCCCGAGCGTCCACTGCACGCGAGCCTCGCCGCGTCGCGAGAGAGCGAAGCCGACCACCCCGAGCAGGAACCCCGCGATGGCGGCACCGGCGAGGCCCCAGATCAGGCTCAGGCGCCTGCTGTACTCGGCGGCGGCGATCCCTGCGGCCGGTGCGAGCAGGCCGAGCAGCCCGGCGGCGAGCGAGGCCAGGGCGGCGCGGTTTCGAGGCCGCGCCCGGCTACTGCTTGCGGTAGGGACGTCCACTCGCGGCAGGCGGGACCGCGCGTCCGATGACGCCCGCGACGGCGATCAGCGTGAGCAGGTAGGGCAGCGCCTGGAACAGCGTCCCGTAGTTCGTCCCGTAGGCAGGCCCCAGCCGCAGCGCGAGCGCGCTGGAGAAGCCGAAGAGGAGCGCGGCGCCGAAGGCGCCGAAGGGGCGCCAGTTGCCGAAGATCACGGCCGCGAGGGCGATGAAGCCCCGCCCCTTCGTCATTCCCTCGTTGAAGGAGTGCACGAGCCCGATCGACAGGTAGGCACCGCCGAGCGCCGCCAGCACTCCCGAGAGGGTGACCGCGAAGTAGCGGATGCCATAGACCGAGATTCCGACCGTGTCCGCCGCCCGGGGGTGTTCGCCGACCGACCGGATCCTGAGCCCGATCGGCATCCGGAACATGACGAGGTACGAGGCGATCAGGAGCGCAAAGCTGAGCCAGATCAGCAGGTTCAGCTGCCCGATCGAGGGCCCGATGAAGTAGACGTCCTCGAGGCCGGGCAGGTGGACGTCCGGAATCTGGGAGATGTTCGCCCCCGTGCCCTCGGAGCCGTACTGGTCGATGAACAGGTAGCCCGTCAGCCCCAGGGCGAGGAAGTTGATCGCGGTTCCGCCGACGATCTGGTCGGCCCGCAGGTGAATCGCGAAGAACGCGTGCAGGAGCGCGAGCAAACCGCCGGCCAGCATCGCGATCCCGAGGCCCGCCTCCCAGGAGCCGTAGCGATCGGCGCCCCAGATCCCGAAGAAGGCGCCGGCGAGCATCTTCCCCTCGAGCGC
>JACDAS010000114.1 GCA_013695295.1 Actinomycetota bacterium
CTCGCGGGCCGCGGCGCCCAGCCGGCGTCGCAGCTCGGCGTCGGCGAGGAGGCGCTCGAGCGCGGCGCGGAGCGCCGCCACGTCCCCGGGAGGCACGAGCAGCCCGGTCTCTCCGTCTCGGACGAGGTCGAGGAGGCCTCCGACCGCGCTCGCGACCACGGGCCGCCCGTGAGCCATCGCCTCGGCGCAGACGACGCCGAAGCCCTCGCGGTGCGAAGGGCAGGCGACGACGGCGGCCCGCTCGAAGAGACGGAGCAGCTCGTGGTGCGAAACCATGCCGAGCGCCTGGGGAACCCGGTCTCGAAGCGGGCCATCGCCCGCGACGACGAGCGGCAGGCCTCGCGCGGCCTCGACGAGCTCCAGGACCCCCTTCTCACGCGAGAGACGCCCTGCGAAGAGGACGTGCGGCGGCTCACCCGGGTCGGGAACGTCGGCGGGAAGCTCGACGCCGCTCGGGATCACGCGCACCTCCCGGGCGCCGAGCTCGCGGGCGGCGGCGGCGAGGGCCTGCGAGGCGCAGACGACGAGCCTGGCGCGCGCGAGGATCGGCCGGGCGAGCGCAGGAGCCCGTCGGGCGAGCTCGACGTCGGTCCCCCAGAGCTGAACGACGTAGGGCCTGCCCGTGAGCCGTGCGACGGCGCCCGCGGGCAGCCAGTGGGCGTGGACGAGGTCGGCGCGACGCGAGGCCCGCCTCGCCGCGCGCGCGAAGCTCGCGAGCATCGCCGGGAGGAGGAGGGCGCGGGCCGGCCGCGCGCGCAGGTTTCCGATGACGCCCGAGCCGTAGGCGATTCCGAAGTGGCGGAAGGACTGCGGCGAGACGACCCGGACGTCGACGCCGCGGGCGCGCACGTGCTCGACCGAGTCGGCGACGAAGCGGCCGGCGGCGTCGCCCTCGAAGCGCGGGTACGAGGTCGTGAGCACGACGAGCCTCATCGCCGCACGACCGGCAGGACGAGCTCGTACGCGAGCCGGTCGAGGAGGGGGACGTGGAGCTGCGGCACCGGCAGGCCGCGGCGGCCGAGCTTGAAGAGCGCCTGGTTGACCCCGTGGCTCACGATCGAGGCGGCGAAGCTGCCGTAGATCGGCGCGAGCGGCTCACCGCCGGCCCGGCGGGCCAGCGCTGCCAGCTCGGCCGCCCCGAAAGGCTCCTCGGTTCCGAGCGGCCAGGTGCCGCGCCGCTCCAGCACGGCCTTCCAGAGCCGGTAGGCGGGCGCAAGGCGATTGGGCACGCCGATCAGCGCGAGGCCCCCCGGGCGCAGGGGCTCCAGGTGGGCCGCGACGACCCGCGCGCGGCGCTCGCCGAGGAAGTGCTCGCAGAGGCCGAACGACATCGAGACGTCGAAGCGGCCGCGCAGCTCGGCCGGAAGGTCGAACACGTCCCCGAGCGCCGTCTCGGCGTCGAGCCCGAGCCCGGCCAGGAGCTCGCGCGCCTGGGCGAGCGGCAGCTCGAGGCGATCGAGCAGCGTCACCGAGGCGCCGCTGCGCGCGAACAGCAGCCCGTTCAGGCCCCGGCCGGCGCCGAGCTCGATCGCGCGCAGGCCGTCGAAGCCGCCGAGCCGCTCCTGCACGATTCGCTCGATTCCCCGCCAGCGCGGCGTCCGCCCCTCCGCGAGCACGGCGCGCGGGTCGAGCGGCTCGACCCGCCAGTGGGCGTCCCAGTCGGTGTGCTGCTCGACCCCGCTCACGACGCCGGTCCCAGCCGGTGGAGGACGAATCGCCCGTCGGCGTAGACGCGTGGCGCCGGCGGGCTGATCCGGGAGTCGCGGCGGACCACGAGCCAGCCCGCGCCGTAGCGGCGCGGGACCGCCAGGTCACCGGTGCGGAGGAAGCGGCGAACGTCGTCGCGGCGGTCGTAGGGGCGGTTCTTCGTCGTGTCGGCGACGTGCTCCGGCGGCGCGGCGGCGACGTAGAGCGGCGCGAAGGCCGCGATCCGGTAGCTGGTCTCGAGGTCGGCGAAGACGACGGCGCCCGCGGGGACGCGCTCGCGGAGCGCGGCGACGAGCCCCGGAGTCAGGTCGTACCGGCCGCCCCCCTTCTCCGCCGACCACTCGGAGAAGCCGTGCGCGGCCACCGGGAGCACGAAGAGGCACGCAGCGAGGGCACCGAGGGTGCCGGCTCGGACGTCCAGACGGAAACGGCACGCGGCGGCCGCCGAGGCCACGAGCGCCGCGACGGCGCCGAAGGCCCCGAGCCAGGTCGCGAGCGCCGGCCCACCATCCCGCAGCCCTGCTCCAAAGTCGCCGGGGTAGGCGAGCTGGAGCCCGATCCCCACCCCGAGCGCCGCCGGCAGCGCCCAGAGCCGCAGCACGTGCGCGAGCACCGCCATCCCGGCCGCGAACGCGAACGCGAACGGGAGGAATCCGGCGAGCCGACGCGCCTGGGAGAGCGAGACGAGATCTGCCACCTCGGGGAAGACGACGCTCGGCAAGGTCAGGGCGAAGACGGCCAGCGAGCCTCCCAGCACGAGCGCCCCGGCCCGCCGGCGCGCCGAGCAGGCGGCGAGCGGGAGGAGGACGAGCGCCGCCACCGCCACCGCCCCCGTTCGCCCGAAGACCTCCGGGGCGACGCGGTAACGGTCGGTCGAGAAGACGTCGAGCTGGCTCGCGTAGTGCTCGAGCCCGCGCAGCCGCTCGGCGGCTGACGGCGTGAAGGACGCGGTCTCGCGCGCGAGCGAGCGCAGGGGGACGAGCGAGGCGACCGCGGTCACCGCATACGCTCCGAGGACGAGCGCGGCGCGGCGCAGATCCTCCCGCCGGAAGGCCGCGGTAACCGCCAGGTAGCCGGCGAGCGGCACGCCGAGGAAGAGCACATAGGTCGGGTGCACGAGCGTCAGGGCGAGCGTCGCCGGCACGACCGCCGCAAGCGCGGGCCACTCGCGCTCGGCGACGTAGGCGAAGACGAGCGCGAGCGCCGCTGTCGCCAGGAGCTGCCGGGCCGCGGTCGCCGGCAGCGCGAGCGAGACGTATGCGCCGCCGTGACCGGCCGCGAGACAGGTGATCGCGACCTGGGAGACGAGCACGGAGACCCCGCCGGCCACGCTCCCGAAGACCCTGACCCCCGCCTCGTAGGCGAGCAGGCAAGCCAGCGGCACGAGGATGCTCGCCTCGTGCAGGAGGACCGAGGCCGCGTCGACTCCGGCCAGCTTCGCGACGAGCGCGAGCAGGCCGTGCCAGAGCGGGAACGCGTACCCGGAGTGAAGACCCCCGTCGCGGAACTCGTTCACGCTCGCGAGCGAGAGGTCGCCGAACGCGTCCAGCTTCCGTACGCGGGCGAGATGGAAGAGCGCGTCGCCCTCGAGCGCGCCCGCGACGTACCAGACCGCGACGCCGAGCGCGATACCGCCGACGAGGACGAGGGCGAAGCCGCGCGGCGGCCGCTCGCGCCGCCGGCGAAGCGCCGCCGGGAGGACGCCCACGGAGACCGCTCCGAGGACGACGAGCGCCGGCCAGAGCGCGGTGTGGAGTGCAAACACGAGTCCGAGGGCGAGGAAGAGCGCCCCCAGGCTCCAAGCGAGAGTGGCCGCGCCACCAGGCTGGCCGAGCGCGCGCGCGACGAGCGCGCCCGGCACGAGCAGGACCACCGTCGCCGCCGCGAGCCGCAGGCCGAGGCCGAGGCCGTGCTCGGGTAGCAGGCGAGCGAGGGCGAGCGCGGGCAGCGCCAAGAGCGCCCAGGGAAGGCGCCTCATCGGGGAGATTCCAGCAGCTTCCGGGCAGAGCCCGAGGCGAGGAAGCGCTCGGCCTCCTCGTAGGCCTCACGGCGTCCGCGCGGGAAGAGCCGCGCCCGTACCCGCACGCCGACCAGCAGCAGGCGGCGGGCTCGCTCGGCCTCGCGCAGCCCGTGGTGCTTGGCGAAGAAGCGCAGGTGCCCGCGCACGTTCTCGCGGTACATCCGGCCCCCGTGGGAGGCACCGCCGACGTGGATCACCTCCGCGCCGGGAAAGAAGAGGACGTCCCAGCCCGCCCTGCGGAACCGGTAGCACCAGTCGACCTCCTCGCTGAACATGAAGAAGTCCTCGTCGAAGAGGCCGACCGCGTCCGCTGCCTCACGCCGGACGAGCAGGCAGGCCCCGAAGAGCCAGTCCGCCTCGCGCACCGACTCGTGGTCGAAGCCACCGCCGTAGAGCGCATTCAGCGCGTCCGTCTTCGGGGCCAGCTTGCGCAGGAAGAGGTACTCGGTCGCGAGACGCCAGAGGGTCGGAAACGCGCGGACCGAGCGCTGGAGCGAGCCGTCGAGGTTCCGCAGCCGCGGGCCGACGACCGCGGCCTGAGGGTGCTGGTCCGCGAAGTCCGCGAGGCGCTCGACCGCACCCGCGAGCGGCCACGCGTCCGAGTTCAGGAGCAGGTGGTATCGGCCGGTCGCGACCCGCATGCCCGCGTTGTTGCCGCCGCCCATGCCACGGTTTGGCTGCTCGACGATCCTGGCCAGGGGGAAACGGTCGCGCACGAGGTCGAGCGTGCCGTCGGTCGAGCCGTGGTCGACCACGATCAGCTCGTGCTCATCGCCGATGCTCTCGAGGCAGCGCTCGATCCAGGGCAGGCCGTTGTAGGCGACGACGACGACCGAGACGCGCGGACTAGCCATCGGCGACGCGAGTCCTGGCCCCGCCGCGGAGCCCCTCCCAGCCGAGGATGACCGCTCCGGGGACGGAGAGCGCGAGCGTGACGACGAAGAAGAGGAAGCCGGTCGCGAAGGCGGGGTCGGCGGGCACCTCGAGGTTCCCGAGGAAGCTGACGAAGAAGGACTCGCGGACGGCCAGGCCGTTGACCGTGAAGGGCACGAGCATGACGAGGAAGAGGAGCGGCCCCATCACGTAGTACGGCCGCGGCGAGAGGTCGACCCCCACCGCCTTCGCGGCGAGCCAGATCGAGAGCACGCGGAAGGCCTGGACGACGACCGTCAGGGAGGCGACGCCGAGGAGCAGCCCGCCGTTCGCGCGGTAGGAGTGCAGTCCCTCGTAGACGGCGCGGAGGGGGCGATCCAGGTGCGCTCGCGCGAGCAGCGGCACCGCCCAGGCGAGCGGACGCCGAGCGCGGCGGGAGAAGAGCACGACCGCGAGGACGATCGTCGCCAGCACGAACGCGAGCTCGGCCCAGAGGTAGGCGCCGACGTCGTACTGACCGATCGCGAGCAGGAAGCCGATCGCAGCGAGGAAGAGCGTCGCCGCCCCGCCGAGTGCCCGCTCGAGCAGGACCGACGCGGCCACCGGGCCGCCGCGGCCGGGGTGCCGTCTCGTCGTCTCGTAGATGCGCGCGGCGTCGCCGCCGATCGAGGTCGGGAGCACCTGCCCGGCCGTGTAGGAGACGAAGTACGAGCGGGTCAGCCAGCCGAGCCGCTCGTGGATCCCCTTCGCGTGCAGCAGCTGCTGCCAGCGCCACGCCATCGGCCACACCGTGACCGTCATGATCGCGAGCGAGGCGAGGAAGTAGCCGACGTCGGCGTGACGAAGGATGTCCGCCGTCCGCGAGACGTCGATCTTCCAGGCGAGGTAGGCGGTGCAGAGGCCGGTGAGGACGAGAGTGCCGCCGACGCGAAGCGTCCGGCGCAGGCGCGGGCTCATGCCGTGAAGCGCGCGTGCACCCGCAGCAGCGCGTCGATCGCATCCGCCACGTCGTCGTCCGAGTGCGCGGGCGAGAGCGGGAGCGACAGCACCTCGGCTCCGCCGCGCTCGGCGACCGGCAGCGGAGCCTGATCCGGGAAGCGCTCGCGGTAGGCGGTCAGCAGGTGGACAGGCAGGAAGTGGATCGACGTGCCGATCTTCTCCTCGGCCAGGGCGCGCTGGTAGGAGTCCCGCGTGGCCCCGGCCCCCTCGGCCCGGATGCGCACGACGTAGAGGTGGAGCGCGTGCGTGTCGCGGGGGTCCCGCGCGAGCGGCTCGATCCCCTCCAGCTCGGCCACCGCCTCGTCGTACAAGGCCACGTGCCTGGCGCGGATCTCCGCGTGCCGCTCCACCTTGCCGAGCTGGACGAGCGCGATCGCCGCCAGCACGTCGGAAAGGTTCGCCTTGTAGCCGGGCACGACGATGTCGTAGAGCGAGCCGTCACCCCGCCGCATGAGTCGGAGGCTCTCGACGGCCGCGGCGACGTCGGCCCGGTTCGTCGCGATCAGCCCTCCCTCGCCGGCGGCGATGTTCTTCGTCGCGTAGAGCGAGAAGCAGGTCGCGTCCGACAGGCCCCCGAGCTTGCGGCCGCGGTAGCGGCTCTCGGCGGCATGGGCGGCGTCCTCGACGACGGGGAGGTCGAGCGCCCAGAGCGGCTCGAGATCGCACGGCTGCCCGGCGAGGTGGACCGGCAGGATCGCCTTTGTCCGGGGAGTGACGAGCGCGGCCACCGCGTCCGGGTCGAGGTTCAGATCGGCCTCGCGGACGTCGGCGAAGACGGGCGTCGCGCCCGCGTGGACGATCACGTTGGCGGTCGCGGGCCAGGTGATCGGGCTCGTGATCACCTCGTCCCCGGGCCCGACGCCGATCGCCAGCAGCGACAGGTGCAGCGCCGCGGTGCCGGAAGCGACCGCCAGGACGTGGTCGGCCTCGAGGTACTCGGCGAAGCGGCGCTCGAGCTCGGCGGCGCGCGGCCCGGTCGTCAGCCAGCCCGAGCGCAGCGTCTCGGAGACCGCCGCGATCTCCTCCTCGCCGACGGCGGGCGGCTGGAAGCTGAGCAAGGTCGCGCGGCGGGGTCGGCGCTGAAGGCCCTGTCCGGACAGGCCCTTAGACGAAAGCTTCTGCGTCAACGGTCTCGAAGCGTATGGAATCCGCAGCCCGGTCGGCGCGCGCGAGCGCCTGCTCGCGCGAGCCGCCGACCGCGAGGACGGCTCCCGCCCGATCGGACCCGCGGAGCAGCGAGCCGAACACGTGTCCCGCCCTGCGGTAGATGCGGACTCCGAGGATCCCCTCACGACGCCGCGCCGCCTCGATCCCTGTGACTGCCCGCAGCTCACCGGGCGGCGCGACGAGGAAGCGGACGCAACCGCCACCGACCTGCTCGTCCGGCACGAGCGCCTCACGGCGGATCGGCTCGCCGAGCGCCGCGTCGAGGGCGAGGTCGTTCAGGTCGACGCCGAGCACGGCGCGGCAGAGCTCGGCGTCGTGCCCGCCGCCGAGGCGCGCCGCCAGCTCGCCGACGAGGGGGCCTCGCTCGTCCGCCGGGACGAGGATCTGCGTGTAGGTGGGCCCGTCGTTGATCCCGAGCGCCCGGGCCGCCGCCGAGGCAGCCTGGATGGCCGCGCCGACCACGTCAG
>JACDAS010000151.1 GCA_013695295.1 Actinomycetota bacterium
AGGCGACTACCCACCGCAAGGAGGAAATCGTGGAGGAGCAGGACAACCGCAACAAGCTGGACGAGAAGGCTGACGTCGAGGCCCACCGCCATGAGACGCGGACGGCGAGCGATGAGAAGCAGGACGCCGACGTCGAGGCGCACCAGTTCGATCCCGGCATGAACGACCCGGGCCAGCTCGACCCCGGCATGAACGACCCGGGCCAGCGCGACGCCTGACCGCGAAGCAGCGCACGCGTACCGACGGGCCCGGCACACGCCGGGCTCGTCGCTCTTCACGACCGGAGAACCGCGTCGATCGCCCGCAGAAGCTCGAGCGCCTGAGGGCGCCGCTCCTCACCGAGCGCGTCGACCGCCGCCGCCAGCCGCGCGACCGCTGCCAGCTCTCCGCCGCCTGCGAGGATCGCCTCCGCCTCGCGGGCACGCTGCATCAGGTCCAGCGCGATCGCGGCCTGGTTCGCGAACAGCCCGAGCAGCTCCATCTCCGCGAGCGAGAAGGTCGTCTGCCGGTCGAGGACCTCGAGAACGCCAAGGACGCGCTCGTCGACGAGTAGCGGCACGGCCATCAGCCCCTTGGGCGCGTAACCGGTCGCCTGGGCGACCTCGTGCGCGTGCCGCGGGTCGGCGGCGACGTCTTCGACAACGAGGGGCTGGCGCGTGCCGACCACCCAGCCGGCGATCCCGGTCCCGGCCGGGAATCTCATCCCCACGAGCCGAGGCGCCTCCTCGCCCGTGGCCGCCTCGAACACGAGCTCGTCCTCCTCCTGGTCCAGCAAGAGGATCGAGGACGCCTTGGCAGCGAAGATCGCGCGCGCCACCTCGGCGATCGAGGAGAGGAGCGCCCGGTAGCGCTCACGCGACCCGACGAGTGCCGCTGCGACAGCAGCGTGGACGTCGTCACTCACGGCGCGGCGATGTTCGATGCCGTCGCGTGCAGCACGCTCTTGACCTCGAACGGGGTCAGGTCCGGGTGCTTCGCCTTCAACAGCGCGCAGATCCCGGCGATGTGCGGGGTCGCGAAGCTGTTCCCCGTGCACCGGAGCGTGCCCCCGCCGACCCACGGGACGTCGACGCCGACGCCCCGCGCGAAGAACTCGACGGGGGGCGACGGGTTGTAGTAGAAGACGAGCGGATCCACCTCCTCGTGGCTGCCGACGGAGATCACGGAGGCGAAGCGCCACGGGTAGCTCTCGACCGGCATGTTGTGGGCGGAGGCGACGATCACCGTCCGGCGAAAGTACGCACTGTCCGCCAGCTCGTGCAGGAGCTCGGCGAACTGCCGCTTCGTGGTCGAGAGGCTCATGTTGACGACGTCGGCGCCGGTCTCGATCGCCCAGCGGAGGCCCGCCAGCAGGTTGCCGCCGCTGCCGGTGTAGCCGGCCCCGAGGACGCGCACGCTCGTCAGCTCGCAGTCCGGGGCGAGCGAGCGGATGATCCCTGCGCAGGCCGTGCCGTGGCCGCACAGATCGCCCTCCTCGTCCTCCTCGACCGCCGGCTCGCCCTCGGGCCTCGCCTCGACGACGACCGCGCGCTGCACAGGCCCGACCCCGGGGTGATCAGTCTCGACGCCGCTGTCGACGACGCAGACGCGCGCGCCGCGGCCGGTGGAGCCACCCCAGGCCCACTCCCGGGTCAGCTCGTCCGGCCACCGGCGCGCCACCGCGATCGCGCCAGCTCCGCCCGCCGGCAGGCTCCAGGCCGGGATGAGGCGGGCCGCCTCGCTCACGCGAGCCTGCGGCGAAGCTCCTGGAGCACGGGTGCCGCGGGCGCGTAGCCGGCGGCGCCGAGGGCGGCCTCGAGATCGGCGGCAAGGGCACGGCGGAACTCGGCGTCGGCCTCCGCCCGCGCGACGATCTCGTCCAGCGTCCGCCGCGCGGCCGGCAGCTCCTGCGCGGCCTGCACCCAGGCCGCCGGCGCCGGTGGTAGCCGTCGCAGCAGCTCGCCCAGCCGCTCTTCGTAGTAGTCCGTCATAGCTTCGTCGCAAGTCCAGACGCCGAGGCGACGACATCTCTTCCCTCGAGGCGGTCGCGGAGTTTCGCGAGGCACCGGGAGATCCTGCTCGCGACCGTCCCGGCCGGGATGCCCAGCTCGTCCGAGATGGTGCGGTAGCTCTGGTCGCGTGTGAAGAAGCGGTCGAGGATCTCGCGGCAGGCGTTGTCGAGCTCGCCGAGTGCCTCGTGGACGTCCAGAGCCGAATGCAACTCCTCGATCGCAGGCTCGACCGCACGCTCGAGGGTGTCCAGGCTGCTCTCGCGCCCATGCGAGGCGATGCAGTCCAGACAGAGCCTGCGGGTGAGCTGCGCGATCCAGGGCCTGAGAGCCGAGTCCTCGCGGAGGGTGTCGAGCCGGTCGTAGACGCGGAGGAACACGTCCTGGAACACGTCCTCGGCGTCGGTGCCGGCGAGACGGTATCCCCGCGCGGCGATCGCGTAGACGTAGCGGGAATACCGCTCGACGAGCTCGTTCCATGCATCGTGGTCGCCGGCGCGGCAGCGCGTGACGAGTTGCGCGTCGCTCAGCGGACTCACGTGTCGAGCGCGCGCCGCGCCGCGTCGCCTGCCGCTTCGACCGCACGCTGCGCCCGGCTCAGCCGCTCGTCCCCTGTCTGGACGGCGAGGTTGACGGCGACAAGGTGGGCCGCGGCTCTCGCGGCGCCATGCGCGAGCAGTGCTGCGCCGACTGCGTCCGCGTGGTGATTTCCGCTACAGCGGCCGGCCGTCTCCGCCGCAAGCTCGGCAACGTCGGCAGCGGCTTCCGCGACGGCCAGCGGGAACCCGGCTGCCCGATCGAGAACTGCTCCTGCCCGACCGCCGCCATCGAGCGCTCCGAGCGCCTCGAGCGCCTCGGCGAAGGCCGCGGCGCCCTCTGAGGCGAGCTCCGCACATCGCTGCTGACGGCTGCGCGCCTGTGCTGCGATGCCGCCCGCGTCGCTCCAGCTCCCGCACGCGCTCCGAGCGACCTCCGCGACCACCGCGGCGGCGTGCCCGACCGTGGCGGCCGCTGCCGCGCCCACGCCAAGGGTCGACGCGGATCCGGGGCGCTCCGTGAAACCCATCGTGATGTTTGGCACCTCGGCGCGGGATCGTACAGCCACGGTTTCGTCTGGTGAGCGTAGAGGGGCCGTAGCGCCCGCTACCTCAGGAAGGCGGCCGTCAGCTCGAGCGCCGGCCGGAGGACGATGCAGCCGGCGCGCTTGGAGACCAGCGTCGCCTCGCTGTCGTTTGCAACTGCGACCATCGGCACGGCGTCGCGGGCGAGCTGGACGTCGATCTGGCCGTAGGCGCGATAGCGCGCATCACCCTGGAGGCGAGCAGCGTCCGCAGGCGTGCCGCCCTGGAGGTCGACGACGAAACGATCGACGCGGTGCGGCCGGGCTCCTCGATAGAAGCGGTTCCGCGCCAGCACCGCGCGCCGATCGCGAACGTACTCCGAGACGTAGTACGGACCCGATCCGGGAAAGGCGCCGATTCCCTCAGGGTCGGAGGGGAGCGTTGGCGGAACTGCGCAGAAGAAGGGCATGGTCGTCTGCGCGGGGAAGTCGGGGACCGGTCGTGTGAACCTGACGACGAGGCGGTTCCCGTCCGCGACGACGCCCGTAGCCGCCTCGCTCCTCCCGGCCCGAACCGACGATGTCCTGCATGTAGGGCGCCCCTCCCGAGGTGATCCCGGGGCCGAGGATGCGATTGATCGCGCGCGCGAAGGCGCCCGCCCTGATCGGTGCCCCGTCGCTGAAGCGGAAGCCGGTGCGGAGCCTGAACGTGTAGGTCTTGGCGTCCTTCGAGACACGCGGGTAGCCTGCTGCGACCTCGGGCACGAGTCGAAGTCCCTCCGGCGCCGGCTTGTCCGGGTAGTTCAGGAGCCGCGCACAGGTCGCATCCAGCAGGGCCCAGCCCTCCTCGGTGTATGAGAGGGCCGGGTCGACGGAGTCCAGGGCGTTCGTAACGAAGCTGACCTTGAACGTGCCGCCGCTCGCGCGGTGCGGCAGCGAGGCAACCGCTCCCGGTTGGCCAGAGCCGGCGACGAGGAGTGCGGCGCCGGTCGCGAGGAGCGCAAGCACGATCCGAAGCCTCGGCTGGCTCACGCAAAGGTTCATACAGCATCGAGGGTGCGAACGAAAGGCGACGGCTCGGACGAAGGCCACGGCCCTGGTGCGAGATCGGGGACTTGCGACGGAGCCGCGGCCTTGTCAACCTCGTGCTAGGTGGAGCCTTCCGTCGGCACCGGGACGATCCGGCTGCGGAAGTCGAGCACGACGAAGACGGTAGCGCTTCGATAGCGCGCCGATAGCGGCGGCTGAGAGCATTCGGGCACTCAACTCTTGAATGGGGGAACGATGATGAGCAGACTGGGTACCGCGAGTGTGGCGCTGATCCTCGGGATCGCCGTCGCAGGTTCGGCGGCGGGGGCCTCTTCGCCGTCCATCTCGCCGGTCTCGATCGCCGGCGCCGCGGCCGCACGCGGCGAAGTGAGTGAGGCACAACCGCCATTCGTCGTCGCCTCGACGCTCGACGCGAAGAAGGTGCTGCCGCACCGGATTCGCTGGATCGCTCGCCCGAACCTGGCTGCGTCGCAAGTCTCCAAGGTGGAGTTCCTGATCGACGGCAGGGTGC
>JACDAS010000210.1 GCA_013695295.1 Actinomycetota bacterium
GCGCAACGCCCATGCCGCGCGAGAGGAACCGCGCCTCGCCCAGGTAGAGCGCGCTGAAAGCGCGCTCTAGCATGTCCCGATGCGGGCGAGGCGAGAGGTGGTCATCGAGCTCGTCCTCCTCGGCGCGGTGCTGCTGGCGGCCGGCGCCCTCTTCGCACAGGGCCTAGCGATCCCGGCCGACTACGACGAGGGATCGTATCTCGCGGCCGTCGACGCCCTCCGCGGCGGGCAGGAGCTCGGCTCCGAGATCTTCACCCCGCAGCCGCCGGGCTTCTACTACCTGCTTGCGGCCGGCGATGCCGTCACCGGCGGGTCGCTCGACGGCGTCCGGGCCGAGGTCATCGCCCTCGCCCTGGCCGGCTGCGTCGCGGCCTTCCTCGTGGGCCGCCTCGTCGCGGGGCCGGTGGCCGGCCTGGCGGCCGCCGCCCTGCTGGCCGTCGCCCATCCCTACCCTGCCTTCGCGAGCCGGGTGTCGGCCGACCTGCCCGCCCTCGTGCTCGCGCTGTTCTCGCTGGCCTGCCTGCTCGCAGCGGTCACCCGTCCCCGCGGCTCCCCCGTCCTCGCAGCCGCCGCGGGGGTGCTGTTCGTCGCCGCCGTCTCGGTGAAGCTGAGCGCCCTCACCGTCGCAGTCCCGCTGGCCGCCTTCGCGCTCGTCCGGCCCCCGGCTCGCCGCGATCTCGCCCTGGCGGGCACGGGCGCAGCCGTGGCCACCCTCGCCTTCCTGCTCGGCCACCTCGGCCAGCTCGAGGGGCTGTGGCACGGGGCCGTGTCCTACCACGGAGCCGCGCGCGACGTCCCCGGGCCGGGCCTCCGGGACAACGCCGAGCACTTCGGGCACCTGATCGACCCCCGGACGCGGAACGCGCTCTTCTGGCTCGCGCCGCTCGGGCTCGCCGCCACCGTCGCGCTGGCCCGCCGCGGCGTGGCGCTGCGATTGCCGCTCTGGCCCCTCTGGCTCTGGGCCGTCGTCGGCGAAGGGTTCCTGCTCTGGCACCGGCCGCTGCACGACAACCACGACGTCCTGCTCGCGGTCTCGCTTGCGCTCCCCGTCGGGATCGCCGTCGGCGCCGTCCTCGACCGCCTGCCGTCGGGCCGGACCCTGGCCGCCGGCGCCGGGGTCGTCACGCTCGTGCTCGCCGGAGGATTCGTGGAGGAGGTGCGGGACCAGCGAGGCCTCCATGCGTCCGAGCCGGCCGAGGTGACGTGGGCGGCCGAGCAGCTCCGGGCCCGGACGGGGCCCGACGACCTGATCGCGGTCGACCGCCCGATCATCGCCGTGCTCGCCGGCCGCCGCCTGCCGGGCGACCTGGTCGACACCGCCTACCTCCGCTTCCGGAGCGGCTACCTGACCCCGGAGCACGTCCTCGACGAGATCGACCGGGTCGACGTGCGCGCCGTCGTCACGGCGCGCGCCTTCCGCGATCAGCCGTGGCTCCTCGCCGGGCTGCGCGCCCGCTTCCCGACCCGCGTCAGCCGTGGCGGCGTCACCCTGTACCTGCGCCCGCCGGCCTTGTCCGGCTGAAGCTGAAGCCGACGATCGCGCCGAGCGGCCGGCGGTCGCCGAGCGAGGGGTCGAGCTCCTGGGGCACGAAGGTCGGTGTGATGTTGATCTCGACGCGGAACGGGGGCGGCGGCGTGCGGAGCACGAACTGCCTGGAGAGGTGGCTGTGGACCGTCCAGCGGCGCACGCCTGTCACCTGGCTGATCCTCGGCTCGAGCTTCGCCCCCAGGTCGAGCTTGCCGACGCGGATCGTGACCTTCCCGGGCACGTCGGTGCCACCCCAGGCCTCGCGCGAGACGCTGACGCTGATCCAGCCGGCCCCGTCTCCGGGCGAGCGGTACTCGGTGTACGAGGCGTCCTCCCCCATCCAGCCGTCGGAGTAGATGCCGGCCTGGGCGTTCCGCAACCGCACCGGGTAGTCGATCTTGATCAGGCGCCAGAGCGTCGGGTTCCCGGCGGCGAGGTAGGCGCCCGTCGCGACCTCCTTGCCGACCACGTCGATGCCGGGCTCGGCGACGACGTACTCGAGCTCGCCGCGCTGCTGCTGGAGGTGGCCGTCCGTCCGGTCGACGTTGGGGGTCTCGGTCGGCCCCGGTCCGGGCGCCGTGCCGTCGAGGCTCCAGACGTAGCGGATCGAGCGGTTCCAGAACTCGAGCGACCAGAGCCCGTTCGGGTCCTTGAGGTTCTGACCGAGATAGAGCGCCGGCGCGCCTTTCGTGGCCCGATCGACCCAGTCGGTCTGCTGCGGGAACCCGCGCAGGAACTGGTCGGAGAAGACGTTCGAGGCGGTGCTCGCCGAGATCTGCCCGGCGAGAAGCCAGGCGAGGACCAGGCCGGCCGCGACCCCGCCGACGGCCGGCGTGCCGAGCCTGCGCCGCGCGAACGCCCCGCCGAGGGCGATCAGGACGAGCGAAACGAGCAGAGCTCCGCGCAGAGCCCACTTGGCCGTCTCGGGCGTGAAGGCGAGGTTTCGGTTTGCCATCTGCAGGATCGCCAGGCCCGGGGCGTCCGAGTAGAAGCGGAACTCGAGCTGGTAGGGCGTCGAGACGACGACGTAGTACGCGAACAGGGCTGCGCCCAGAAGTGCTCCCGGCCGCAGCCGCGGGCGGTCGAGCCACAGCGCGGTCGCGATCAGCAGCACCGGCGCGACGTAGATCAGGTTCCGCTCGACGACGCGGGTCGAGAAGACGGTCGAGATGTACGAGGCCTTGACCGCCGTGTAGAGCCCGAAGCAGAGGATCGACGCGGCCGAGACGCAGACGAACGCCCGTAGCGCCGGGCTCCCCCGCTCGCCCGGCGGGCGGACGAGCGCGGCGAGGCCGGCGACGACCGGGAGGACCCCGAGCCCGATCGTCAGCGCGCCCGCCGCCCAGAGGCCGTACTCGAACATCCGCTGCTTGTAGTGCCCGGTCGCGATGTCCCAGCTCACCGAGCGATGGCCGATCAGCGTGTTGAAGACCACCAGCGCGCCGAGGCCGAGCACGACGAGCCCGACCCAGTCGCCGCGGCTCCACCCGGCCCGCCAGCGCCGCATGGGCTCGCTGCCCCAGAAGAGAAAGAACGCGGCCAGCCCGAAGATCACAGGGATGAGCGCGAGCTCCCCGCGCACGGCGGGCGCGACCGCCGAGGCCACCACGGCACCCGCAATCCAGCCCCGGCTCCGCTCGACGAGCGCCTTCACGATCAGCCAGAGGCAGAGGACGGCGTAGGGGTAGGCGAGCGGCTCGGGGATCAGCATCGGCGAGTAGACGAGCGCCGGAATCGAGGCGGTCGCCGCGCCGGCGAAGAGCGCGGCCGGCTTGCCGACGAGCATCCGCGCGAGCGCGTAGGCGGGGAAGATCGAGGCGGTCATCACCAGCACGCCGACGTACTTGACGGTCGCGTAGGCGTGGTGCAGATCGTCGATCCACCAGATCGGGGCGAGGATGTAGGCATACAGCGACTGGAAGCCGTGCGGGGCGCCGCGGAGCGCCGGCGAGCCGGTCTCTGCGATCGAGCGGGAGAGCTGGGCGAGCTGGAGCTCGTCGCCGAAGAGCCAGGGGGTGCCGTGGTCCCAGGACTCCCAGCCGTAGAGGATGCTGAGCCAGACGAAGGCGAGCAGGAGCGGCAGGGCCGAGTAGAGGCGGTCGAGGAGCGGGGATGTGGACTCCACGCGCTCGTCCGGTCGGTTCAGACGGATCACGGGCAGAGCCCGCGATCCTGAGGCGGGCATCGCAAGCGACGCCCTCTGAGCGTAGGCCTGCACCCCACGCGCTCGGCCGGTCGGTTCAGACGGATCACGGGCAGAGCCCGCGATCCTGAAGCGGGCATCGCAAGCGACGCCCTGGGAGGGCGCCCTCTCGTGCGGGGGCGGCGGGGCTCACCCCGGCGTGGGCGAGCCGAGGACGGCGAACGGGTCGAGGTCGGTCTGGCGGCGGACGAACCGGCAGGGGATCTCCGCTCCGGCGCACGCCCGCACGACCTCGTCGAGCCGGGCACGTGGCGCGTCCGGGATCGTCACGAGGACGACGTCCGGCTGCGTGCGGGCGAGGATCCACGTGATCTCGGGGCAGCCGCCGAGGACACGAACACCCTGGAGACGCTGGCCGCGCAGGCGCGGGTCGTCGTCGACGAAGCCCGAGATCACCTCGCCGGGGCTCTCGCGCAGCTCGCGCAGGAGGCTCCGGCCGCCGCGCCCCGCGCCGACGATCAGGCTGCGCCGCCGCGACCCCCGATCCTTGAGCAGCGCCAGGGCGCGGAAGAGCCCCCGCTCCCCGAAGCGCGAGGCGCCGACGAGCACGGTGCAGATCAGGGCGTCGACGACGAAGATCGACCGCGGGAAGTCCGCGAACGTGTCCAGCGTCAGGGTCAGAAAGCCGAAGGCGGCCACCTCCGAGCACGCGACGGCGGCGATCACGCGCGAGGCCTCGTTCGTGCCCGCGAACCGCCAGACGCCGCGGTAGAGGCCGAAGGGCAGGAACGCGAGGTACCTGGCGGTGAGGATGACCGGCAGCGCCATGTTGAAGACGTGCCGCTGCGCCGTGCTACCCGAGCCCTTGACGGCCAGCAGGTAGGCGGCGAGGAAGGCCGCCGAGATCAGCGCGAAGTCGACGACCGCCTCGATCAGGCGGCGCCGGTGCAGGACGAGGAGGCGCAACGGCCCCCCGCGCGTCTCGGCCTCGGCGCGGTCGTCGGTCCCGGCGAGGAAGCCGGCGAACTGCACGAGCAGCGCAAAGGTCAGCAGGACGCCGACGAGGGTCACGCGCGAGTTGTTGAGGATCGTGTAGAGGAGGCTCGTCGCCCCGAGGCCGGTCGCGATCAGTGCCAGCAGGACGACGGCTCGCTTCTCCGAGAGGCCCCGGTAGACGAGGCGGTGGGAGGCGTGGTCGCGCCC